>JAJRUJ010000006.1 GCA_024277855.1 Candidatus Zixiibacteriota bacterium | reverse complement strand
CGAAATCAATTACGCGGTCATCGCCGACATCCGTCGCGCCACGAGATTTGGCCCCGGCCTGAATGAGGCGTTCAATTTTATCTCGCGTGGGCTGGCCGCCGCGCTCGAACGGCTGGGGTTGCGTCCGCAAATTGCCGGTGACAACTCCGCCGGGCATGGTGGTCCCGGCATCGCCGGCGGTGGTGTCTGCGCGGCTTCCACTACAAAACATGAGATCACCTGTGGCGGGGAAAAAATCATCGCCGCGGCCCAACTGCGATCGGGCAACTGTGTCCTTCAGCACGGGACCATCTATCTCGATCTGCCGCAACCTGCACCGCCGGATTTTTTTCCGGCGGCGCGCCGACTGCCCGACAGCGGTCGGAGCGGCATGTCGGACTTGCGGCGATTGCTCGGTGCGTTGCCGCCACTTGAGGAAATCCTGGACGCTTTTTGCGTCGGTTTTCGGGAAACATTCGGTCAACAATGTGCCGAACTGCCGTTTAGCCCGGATGAAATCAATCAGATTGAACACTTGGCCGCCGAATTTGCCGTGTCGGAGCCAAAACTTGTCAGAAAATGAAAAAAACAGGGATTTGGGGAATATTTGGATTGCTCCATTGTATAGCCAACGGAAAGAGGGATAACTCGTTCTATGGAAATGACTAAAACAGCGGCGTCGGGCAAAAACTGCTTGACTTGGACAAGCTTGTTAAAGTACATACGTGCTTTACCAAAAGGCGTTTTTGCGCCTTAACGGATCGACGGAAGGAGGGAACCAGCCGCCCGGTAAATTATACGGATCGCCAATCATATAGTTTCACTTTACAAGTATTAGCGGTTTCGGGCGGATGTAATATTGCGATTGGGATAGGTCAAAAGCTCGACTGGGCGGTGTTCTCCTCAGTAAGGCCCGCGCATGAAGTCGGGGGACTTCCAAATCGGTCACATATTTCCACGACGCTCCAAAAGGGCGGTGGATTGATTAATATCCTGATGAAAACTATTCGGAGTCACAGGGAGGTCATGATGGGAGTACGGGGTAATACGCGCTGGATTGTAGTGATCCTGACCGCCGTATTGGTTCTCGCGTTCTCGGCAAACGCTCTCGCCGACGTTTACGGGAAAATCGCCGGCACAGTAGTGGATAAGAAAACAAAAGAACCAATCTTCAACGCCGCGGTTCAGGTCGAGGGGACCACACTCGGTGCCCTGACCGATATGGATGGGAGCTTTCATATCCTTTCGGTACCGGCGGGGATGCATTCGGTTACGGTCAAGATGGTTGGATATAATTCAGTCCAAATGCCGGACATTGAAGTTTCTCCCGGTCTGACCGTGACGCTCTCGGTCGAGTTGGAGAGTAAGGTCATTGATCTGGAAAAAACCACAATCGTGAGGGGCTCTTCGCAACAGGCGATTCAGGTGGACGTGACCTCCACCCGACGGACTGTTACCTCCGAAAAAATCAAAACAATGCCGGTGACTAATGTGGCCGACTTGCTCCGTACCCAGGTCGGGGTCGTCAACCGCGACGGCCAGATCCATATCCGTGGCGGTCGCGCCAATGAGTTGATCTACATTGTTGACGGTGTGGAACTCAAAGACCCGCTTGGCGGACGCGGGCCGACTGAATCGCTCAACCTCTCCGGCCAGGATATCGAGAACCTCTCGATCCTCAAGGGTGGTTGGGACGCCGAATATGGCAATGCGACTTCCGGCGTAATCAATGTCGCCACCAAGTCCGGGCGGCGGGTGACCGAGGGACACTTCGAGTTTTACACCGATGATTTCGGCACCGAATCGTTGAATAAATATTCGTTCAACTACGACCGCTTCGAATTCAATGTCGGTGGTCCGGAGCCGCTGTTTTCCGAAAAACTCCTGCCCTCGATCGGCATCGACCAGTTGCGCGGAAAGTTGTCCTATAATATTTCCGGCGATTTTGAACGCACCGACACTCCAAACTCTTACAACGATTATGCCTCGCCGACGACCCAGCGCGCTTACCGCAGCACGAAATTTATGGGGGTCAAAATTGCGGACCGCCAGGATAACGGCTACAACGCCGGCCTGAAAATGACCTATCGGATGACTCCGAACATGCGGTTGACTTTCATTTATAAGGGCTCCTGGGAACGTAACACGCCATTTAGCGGCCGGAACGGCTGGGACTACCGTTATGTTTCCAATAACGTCGGCTGGATCGAAGACGAGAACGACCGGTTCTCCCTGACTTTTCTGCACAACGTCAGTAAGTCGACTTTCTACCAGGTGATTGCCTCCCGGTATCACCGCCTGTACTCCCAGATGCCGGGCGACCCGAATACTCCCGGTGGACGGCTCGAGCCCGATGAATTCCTGCAGTATGACCAATGGGAAGCGTATCAGGATAACAACAACAACGGCGTCTATGACCCACCCGAGCCGTTTGTCAATGTTTGGCCCGACACCAGTTATTTCTATGGTACGCCGCAGTATAATTTTGGCGATGTCTACATCGACGGGAACTACAATGGCCGTTACGATGCGCCGGGGAGCGAAGGTTTCAACGAACAGTTCCGTGACTCACTGGTCTATGACTTCAACGCCAATGGCGTGTACGATCCCGATACCGGTGAACCGTTCACCGATTTGAACGGCAACGGGCGCTGGGACTCCGGCGACCCCCTGCTTTACGACTCAAACGATAACGGCACTTACGACCCCGAACGGGGCAACCCGATTAATCAGGACCGGCCGGAACCATTTATCGACGGTGACAACTCGCTTGGCGAACCGTTTACCGATGTAAATAACAACGGCGTCTGGGACAGCTTTGTGCCCGGATACGATTTCGGCGAGCCGTTTGTCGACCTCTCACTCAACTCTCGCTATGACGGTCCTGATGATGCCTGGCTGCCCGGTATTCCGTACCAGGATCTTAACGGAAACGGCATGTATGATCCGCCGAACTTCATTTATGATATCGGCGAGCCGTTCACCGACGTCAACGGCAACGGCAAGTGGGATCCGACCGACGGTTTTTACGACCGGGGTTTCGATCAGTGGGACCTCTGGCACGAACGCGATGTGACCATCACCACGCTTAATGTCGATCTGACCAGTCAGTTGGCTAAAGAGCATGAAATCAGGACCGGGATCAAGCTGACCAAGAATCACCTCGATATGGGTGAGTTGCAGTATCCGTATTACCCGTACGACGGTTACCCGGACGGCGGTCCCTGGCCGACAATCGGAACTTTCCGGGACTTCTACACTCGGACCCCGACCACCGGCGCATTTTACTTCCGCGACAAAATGGAGTATGGCCAGATGGTGGCCAACCTCGGCTTCCGGCTGGACTTTTTCATCCAGGATACCAAGAGTCTGGAAGCGGTGAAAGACGAAGAGAGTGTCACGGATAAAAAGATCATCGATCGTCAGAACAAGTTCTCGCCCCGCATTGCCTTTTCCTACCCGATCTCGGACAAAGCGAAGGTGTTCTTTAACTACGGCCATTTCTACCAGATGCCCGACCTGGACTATATGTATAAGCGGGCTTCGCAGGCCTCCAATGCTTTCGGGATTATCGGGAACTTCAACATCGACTATAAAAAGACCATTCAGTATGAATTCGGCATTCAGTATGCAATGTCGCCGGAGTACGTGCTTTCGATCCAGGGTTTCTACAAAGACGACTTCGGGCTGATCAACACCACGACCGAGAATATCGGCCCGATTTCGCGCAACGTTTATGAAAATCACGACTATGCTCGTGCCCGTGGTCTGGAGCTTGAACTGGAGAAAAAATACGGCAACTATGTCTCCGGCTACATGACCTACAACTATGCTTATGCCTATGGGAAATCGTCATCCGAATCGTCGAACTATTACGACGATTATTATAATCGCGACATCCCGATTCAGGAATTCCCGCTCAATTGGGATGTTCGCCACCAAATAACGTTGAACGTCGATTTGCGCGTTCCACCGGGCGAACACCCGCGGTTATTTGGTCTCAAACTCCCGGCCAACTGGGGCTTGAACATCCTCTGGCAGTATGGTTCCGGTTTCCCATACACGCCCTCTCGTGAGCATCCGGGGACTGCCGAGACGCTGGTGCCGGGCGAAGACCCGTTGCCGAACTCCGAACGGATATCGCCGTCGTCTAATGTTGACGTCCGCTTCAACAAGGACTTCAAGCTCTGGACGCTGCGGTACACGTTCGAAATCTGGGTCAACAATATCTTCGATACGAAAAATATCGAATCGGTCTATTCGGCGACCGGCCGGCCGAACACCTCGCTCAACGTTGACGGTGTGGTCTATACCGGTCTGGAATCGGACAATTCGCCCGGCAACTATGGCGCGGGAAGGAACATCCGTTTGGGCCTGGGCGTGAACTTTTAGTTATGACCTGAGTCTTTGGCCGGTCCGGGGGCTTCGGCTCCCGGACCCGGTCGAACATGTGGCCTCTGGGGGCTGCGCATCCGGATCGGCGGAGGTCGACGAAACAGCTGTAGAAAGTAGGCAGTCAGGCGGGAGATGGTACCTTGAAAAAATCGAGGAGTTCCAAATTTAGCGTACTGTTTGCATTACTATATCTGGTCGTCATGCTGTCGGCGCTTGCCCCGCCCTGCCACGCTCGCATGAAAGACAACCCGGCCACCGCCGAACAACAGCTGTCCAGTTTAGGCAAGATAACCGGTGAGATTCCCAATACGCAAAACCGCAGTCATCGGGTCGGTAATGTCTGGATGACGATCACCAATTATGGTTTCTTCGGCAGTCAATTCCGCCAGAATCAACTCACCGAGCAAGTTGGGCCGTATGCCGGTCAATTGGCGCCGTCATTCGAGTTTCCCGCCGGTTCAGGGATCAACTACCTGTTCCAGGGCGCATTGTGGTTTGGTGCCATCGTTGGAATCGATACGCTTGTCTCGGTGGGTGCCGACGGCTGGCAGCAAGTCAATGAGACATTTCCTTTGCCGGGCGAAGCAGGGGCGATTATCCAATTGTCCAACCGGCGGTCATCTGAATATTACTCTGAGGATGCAGTCTCTGAGCAAGACTATCTTGCCGTTTACACCGATACGCTTACCGACCAGGCTTATGTCTCGCCGGACGCAGATTCACAGCGGCCCCATCAGCCGATGGGCCTGGAAATCAAACAAAAAAGCTATTCGTGGTCATACGATTACGCGCAGGATTTTATTTTAATCGACTTTATCCTGACCAATATCTCTCAGAGAGAAATCGAAAAACCATACATGGCGCTTTATGTCGACGCTGACTGCTGGCATGAGGCGTCGCCCGGCGAAGGTTATGCCGACGATTACTCCGGTTATCTGGAGACCGTGCCCTCGCCCTATCCCGGTTTGTTCGATACGATCAACATCGCCTGGACCGCCGATAACGATGGCGATCCGGTCAACGGCATCTTTGATTACAAAAGCCCGACGGCGGTCTCCGGTACGCGCGTCGTGCGCGGTCCCGCCGCCGAAGGGGGTTGCGGTCCGGCCAAGTTGAATTATTCCTTCAACTGGTGGACCTCGAACGGGGACACCCGTTTCGATTGGGGTCCACGGATGACCACCAATTATCGGGATTTCGGCACCGGCGGTGACGGTACCCCGGCCGGTGATAAAAATAAATACTACATTATGTCCAATGGCGAATTCGACTACGATCAGTTGTTTTCCGCAGTCGATTTTTCCGATTCGACTGATTGGCGACCGCCGAAACAACCCGGACTGGCGCGCCAGATCGCCGACGGCTACGATACACGCTACTTGTTCTCGTTCGGTCCCCTCGATGATATGGGGCCGGGCGAATCGACGTACGTGACGATCGGGTATATCGGCGGTGAAGGGTTCCACGTCAATGCCGATGATTTTGCCGATTATTTCGATGCCGACAATCCAGCCGCATTCTACGAGAAGCTCAATTTTTCCGATTTCGCGATCAATGCCCAGTGGGCGGCCTGGGTTTTTGATAATCCGGGTGTCGACACCGACGATGACGGGTGTCGCGGGTTGTTTTATCTGGTCAACTGTCTCGATACAATTGTCGACGGTGGTGAGGTGATAATCAGCGGGTGCGATACGGTCTGGTATGCCGGTGACGGTGTCCCCGATTTCCAGGGACCGCCCCCGCCGGCAGCGCCCGATTTAGATATCGTTGCCGGCCCGGGTCAACTCACTGTTCGCTGGACTGGCGAAATATCCGAGAACCAGAAGGATGATTTCACCCTGCGGAAGGATTTCGAGGGTTATCGAGTCTACATGGCCGATTTCAATACCCTCTCGTCCTATGCCCTCGTGGCCTCGTGGGATTATATCGACTATCGTCGGTTTGATTATAACCGGTCCTCCGGTCTTTGGACGCAGAACCTCATGCCCTTGATGCTCGATACCTTGAAGGCGATGTACGGAGATGAATTCGATCCGGACCTCTATGCCACGTCGGAAGTCCCTTTTACCGATGCAAACGATTCCCTGTTCTATTTCGAAAAACAGGATTGGAACCAGGGTAATGAATTGTTCATTAACGGCAAATGGGTGCCGAATCAGGTCCAGCGTCTGTCGACTGACACCACGATTAATGTCGATCCGGAGACCGGAGACGCCGATACGCTGGTCTATGGGACGTATGAAATCGTCCTGGATAACCTGTTGCCGTCCCAGCCATATTATATCGCCGTCACCGCGTTCGATTTCGGCAACCGCCAGATGCTTGCGCCGCTGGAATCCTCGCCGTTGATTAACGCGACTCTGGCCTTCCCAACCAATACCGCCGACCGAGTGGTCGAAGAAGATCTCAAAGTGATGGTCTACCCGAACCCGTACAAAATATCCGATGATTATCGGGGGCGGGGCTACGAAGACCGCGATCGCTCCGGCTGGTCCGAACGCTCGCGAAGGGTTAATTTTGTGAACCTGCCGCCGCGGGCCACTATCCGGATCTATTCGCTCGACGGTGACATAATCCGTGAATTTGTGCATGAAGAGGGGGGGATATTCTCCCCGACCAGTTCGACCGCCTGGTGGGATCTTATCTCTTTAAACACACAGGCGATCGTATCGGGAATATATCTCTATTCGGTTGAATCCGACCAGGGAACTCAGATCGGCAAGATCGTGATTATTAAGTAAACGGGGTGTTCACGCCGGCCACGCGGGCCGGCAAGCAGATGTAAAACCGGATGATTCGCTAAGACGCACATAGGGGTAGGGTGATGGCCACAAGACATATGAATTCCCTGAGGGTAATAATTCTGGTCACCGTGTTGGGGGTGTTTCTCACTGCGTTGTCGGCATGGGCGATCGACGATCTGCCGCGTGATCCGGAGCGTTTCGCTCGGCGGTTTGACGCGCTGAATAAAACTACCGTTGATGTGCCGAACTCGCTGAACCGCTCCCACAAGGTCGGCAATGTCTGGATGACAATTACCAACTATGGCACTTTCGGCTCGAATTTTATGGACCAGTGGGATGAAATGCTTGAGCCCGACGGTTCTCCGGCACCGTCATTCGAATTTCCCGCCGGGTCCGGCTCGAACTATCTTTACGCCGGCGCCATCTGGTTCGGCGCGGTAGTCGATGTCGATACGTTGGTCAGCGTCGGCTCTGATGGCTGGATGCGTATTCATGAAATGTACCCGGCCGCTATTCCGAATGGCGAAATAATCTCCCGTTCGACGCGCAAATCCTCCAAGGATTATTCAGACGAGGCCATCTCCGAGCAGGACTACATCGCCGAGTATTTCGATACCCTGACCTCCACGGCCTATATCGATCCCGACCCCTACGACGGCCGGCCGCACCAACCGCTGGGCTTGAAGATCATTCAGAAAAGTTATTCCTGGTCTTACGAATATGCCCAGGACTTCATTTTACTGGATTTTACTATTTTCAATATATCGAATAACCTGATCCGCTCAGCATATATGGCGCTCTACGTCGACGCCGATTGCTGGAACCGGGCCTTGCCGCAGACCCGTGAAGGGTTCAAGGACGATTATTCCGGTTATAAGCTGACCGTGCCGTCAACCTATCCCGGTCTGCAGGATACGATCAATATTGCCTGGACTGCGGACAACGACGGCGATCCGGTGGGAAGCGCTTTTGACTATACCAGTTCGACCGCCGTCGCCGGCACCCGTGTGGTTCGCGGGCCGATGAACTCCAGTGGCTGCGGTCCCGCGCCGCTTAATTATTCGTTCAATTGGTGGACCTCGGAATCAAATACTAATTTTGACTGGGGGCCGCGCGACTCACGGCGGTACCGTGATTTTGGTACCGGCGGACAGGGAACCCCGGCCGGCGATCCGAATAAATACTACATCATGTCCAATCGCGAATTCGACTACGATCAGCTTTTCGCGGCCATCGACTTCTCTGATTCGACATATTGGCTGGCTCCCACAAATAGTTCTTTGGCCAGCAATATCGCCGACGGTTTTGATACGCGATATCTTTTCTCCTTCGGGCCATTGGAAGACATGGAACCGGGAGATTCGGTCAACATCACGATCGGCTATGTCGGCGGCGATAATTTTCATGTCAATGCCGATGATTTCCGCAAATATTTCGATCCGGACGATCCGGAGAAGTTCTACGATAAGCTCGACTTTACCGATTTTGGCGTGAATGCCCAATGGGCGGCTTGGGTCTTTGACAATCCCGGTGTTGACACGCCCGATCCGGTTACCGGTGAACGTGACGGCTGTAACGGACTATTCTACCTGGTCAACTGTCTCGATACGATTATCGCCGATGGTGACACAGTCGTCGATCGGTGCGATACGGTCTACTATGCCGGTGACGGTATTCCCGATTTCAAAGGTCCGCCGCCGCCGCCCCCGCCGCAATTTGTGGTCGAAGCCAAACCTGAAACGATTGTCGTCCACTGGACCGGTGCCCTCTCTGAGACCACTCCAGATGATTTTACGGGCAAAATCGATTTCGAGGGATACCGCCTGTATATGGGTGAGCTTAGCACCATCAGCGCGATGGCCCTGATCTCGTCCTGGGATATTATCGACTATAGCCGAATGGATTTCAATCCGTCTCTGGGCCGCTACCTGCAGCGACTCGACCCGCTGACGGTTGACCAGCTCAAGGATATGTATGGCCAGGATTTCGATCCGGAATTGTATACCTCCAAAAACAACCCATATGTCGATACCCGGGGAGAGGTCGACAGCATCTTCTATTTGGTTTCACAGGACGCCAATCTGGGCAATGTCTATGAAACCTACGCCGACGGTGAAGTCGACAATGTTATCCAGCGGCTTTACGACACCGTTATCGTAGATACCGTATGGCTTAACGATACTGAATATGACTTGGACAGCAATACCGTCGGCGTCTACCGCGCGGTGATCTCAAATCTGTTGCCGTCGAAAGCGCTGTTTTTCTCGGTGACTGCGTTTGATTTCGGCAACCCGATCACTAATCTCGAGCCGCTCGAATCTTCGCCGATTGCCAATACATATTTATCCTATCCGGCAAATTCGGCCGACGTGGTCGAGAAAAACCAATTGAAAGTCTCGGTCTATCCGAATCCATATAAAATCTCGGCAGACTATCGCGGGAGCGGCTACGAGGACCCGTTCCTGCAGGGCTGGTCCGAGCGTGACCGCCGGATCCATTTTGTAAACCTGCCCGCCGAGGCAACCATCAAAATTTTTACGATAGATGGTGACTTGGTCCGTGAAATTCACCACCCCGATCCGAACCTGTCTGATTCTGATTCCCACCTTCAGTGGGATTTGATCAGCCGCAACACCCAGGCCATCGTCTCGGGGTTATATCTTTATTCAATCGAATCGGCGTTGGGAACACAAGTCGGGAAGTTTGTGATTTTAAAATAGCAAAAGTGCGGGCCGCCCCGGAGTGAAACGGTGGGGGGGCTGGACGAGATATTTTGATGGTGGGGTGATGCTGATGAGGAAAGTAATCCTTATTTCGACAGCGGCATGTATGATTTTGGTTGCCTGGTCCGGTATCGTTTTTGGTCAGGCGAAGGTAGGTACGACGGGAGCGCAGTTTTTGGAGATTGGCGTCTCGGCTCGGGCGGACGGGATGGGCGGCGCCTTTGTGGCGGTGGCCGACGATGCCTCGGCGTTGTATTACAACCCGGCCGGTCTG
>JAJRUJ010000084.1 GCA_024277855.1 Candidatus Zixiibacteriota bacterium | reverse complement strand
GGCTGGCGTCTGTTCCGAATCGATGATCTGACCCCGCCGGAATTCTTCTTTGGCATGGTGCCGAATCCTGTTGCTACCTTAGCTGTCGATCTTATCGTGAAGCCAAGTGAAGAGCTCGACGGATCACCGCAGGCGGTTGTTAATATCGGCATGGAGTCTGATACAACCGAGGTATCCCACAAGATAGAGAGCAGTGATGGAGACTTGTTTAGTGCAAAATACTACTTTACAGTCTCTGGCTCCGGAAATGTAAAAATCCTCGGGACAGATCCAAGTGGAAACCTGGGCGAATCTACCGTCTCAATTGTCGCCTATCGGATAAACCCCGGAGAACCACTATTTGCGGCCGATTGCGACAATCGTTTTGAGATTCGCGGCTCTCAACCCATAGGGAAAGAGACGGCGCTGGTCTTTGGTTATTCTCCGCCGGAGGAACAGTCTTTCGACCATTTCGAATGGACGCCATTAGGGGCTCCATTCCGATTTTCCTCCTCAGATAGGGCCGTCCGTACCGGTAAATATGAATTGTCATACATACCGTCCACCTCGCCAAACAATCATGATAAGGCTATTATCATCTTCCAGCGGGCGGCTGGTACCTGGCTTCCACTGGAGACATGGCAAAGTTATCGCGGGGAGCGGTGGATCACGTATCCAGATTCTCTGGGGACTTTTCTTGCCGCAGTCGGTCCGGCAACGGATCAGTTCGCCTCCGGCATATTGCCTCGAAGGCATACACTGGCCCAGAATGTACCCAACCCATTTAATGCGTCGACCAAGATCGAATTTGCATTGGCTGAGAATGAATCGGCGGCCCTGCAAAACGTTCGATTGGATATTTACAATATTCTCGGCCAAAGAATCACCACCCTGATGAGTGGGGTAATCACGCCGGGCCAGTACTCGCTGACCTGGGACGGCCTTGATGATTCAAAAAGGTCAGTTCCTTCCGGTATTTATTTTGGACGGCTAACCGTCGAAACACGGACCCTTACGATAAAAATGGTCTTGATGAAATGAGGTGGAGCACAATGAAGACGAAAACCACATATCGAATCGTGCTGACTCTCGTGGTTTGTTTGGGGCTGTTGGCACTGTCGTCCTGTTCCAATGATAAATCGAGTGCGGGTCCACAAATGACTGCGGCGGACTATTCCGAAGCCGGATGGGCCAAGTTTGCAGACCAAGATTATTCGGATGCACAAAACCAGTTTTCCCGAGCGGTTGCCAAAAACGCCGATTATGTAGACGCATACTTGGGCGCCGGCTGGTCGTCATTCTATCTTCGCGACCTTTCCAGCGCAGAGTGGTCTTTCACCACCGGAAAAGGCAAAGTGAGTGACCCTGATACCCTTGCGGATTTCCATGCTGGTTACGCAATTGTCTGTAACGACCTTTCCCGTTATTCACAGGCCATAATCGAATGTGACGCCACCTTTGCTATAACACAATCCTATTCTTTCAGTCGACAATCGACGATTAACCACACTGATCTTGTCGTCGTGAAGGCCAATGCCTATTTCCAGCTCGGCGGCGATACGAATCTCAGTGTGGCTGCTGAATTGTTGAACGATTTGTTAACCGGCGTGAACTTGGATCCGGACAACGCCTCTACGTGGAAAGTGGACGGTCAGACTTTTTCGAGTTTTTCTGAGGCATTAGTGCGGGCACTCGAAAAGGCGTCAGATTATGCCGCATCGAATTGACTTGATTGCCGCAGCTGAATCCGCACCCATGGACCCCTGCGCTGAATGATTTCTATTTCGCTATGCCCTTTAGGGCGCTCTCTTACGCCAATCCGGCGGCAAAGATGGGGAATAATGCCTGGATTAAGTCATTTGCCACTAATTTGAATGCCGGGATGGTTCGCGGGTATGATTAGCAGTCAACCCGCCGGGCGGAAATTTCGTATCCTGGGTGGGGCGCAAACAAAACCGGAGGGTGGCCATGCCGTTTTGTCCGAAATGTCGATATGAATATGAGCCGAACGTCACCGAATGTCCCGATTGCAATGTGGCGCTGGTTACCTCGCTCCCGCAAAACGAAGAGACCGGGTATCCGTTCGACGGTTCGCTGGATGACGACTGGGTACGGATTGGCCGTCTCACCTCGGAACACTACGCCCATATGCTCATCGAGGCGCTCAAGGCCAAAGACATTCCGGCGGTGATTAATTCGGGTGTCGGGTATTTCGGCGCGACCGGCCAGATGGGGATCTCGTCCTTCCTGCCGGTTGGCGGCGGGTATTCGATTCTGGTCCCCCGGCAATTTTCCGAACAGGCCAATACCGAGGCCTCGGTTCTCCTGGGCGACCAGTGGATCAGTTCGAAGGTGGAATAACCGGTTTACCGGCCTTGATTAATCATATTCTTGTCCTGCCAATCGGGATTTCCGACCTCAGGGAATCCGGGTTTAAGACAGTCGAGCTCCGGCACTGTAGTAACCTATAGAATCACGCAATCAACTATGGCGCATGAGATTATACCCGTGTGACGAGTTGAGACCTATGAAGAATATCTCAAATCATGACGCATGCAATACGTATATATTATGGTGCCGATAAGCACCACCCAAACTTGGACCCCGACTCAATCCGGTGGATGGTCGGGGTTTCGTTTTCGGAAACAGGCGCGTTGCAAGTTTAAATTAGACCGACAATTCCTATACGCAAAAAAACCGACAACGAGGGTTCTGGAACAGGGCCGTCCGGAAGAGTGTGCGGCCCCTGCGGCGTTTACACATACCCAATTGTCCACCATACATAACCGGTTTTTTTCGCCCCGGTAATCGGCCCCCGTCGCCGACGCCAAAAAAACTCTTGTCAAAGCGCGACAGTTTTCCCCTTCCTTGGGAGAAGGGAGGGTCGAAAATGGAAACGTTCCGCTCGCTTTTTGGCAATCTGTCGCCGTGGCTGATTTATCTGATTGTCGTTTTTTTTGCGGTCGCAATCCTCTGGGTATTCCGCCGCATTCTGGATAAACGTTATGCCGGGACCTCGGGAAACAAATTCCGCCGGCAGGTCGTCACGTTATTGATCGGCCTGGTCGGCGTCCTGATTATTATCATTGCGGTCCCCGAGGCAACCGCGCGCGGCCAGTTGTTAACCTTTTTGGGGATCATTATCTCGGCAACAATTACCCTCTCATCGACCACCCTGATGGGTAATATCCTCGCCGGTCTGATGCTGCGCGCGTTGCGCAATTTCAAGCCGGGCGATTTCGTTCGGGTGGACAAACACTTCGGGCGTGTCTCCGAACGGGGTTTGTTCCATGTCGAAATACAGACGCAGGACCGCGACCTGACGACGCTGCCCAATCTTTATCTGGCGACCAATCCGATGCGGGTAGTGCGGGCCTCGGGCACCTTTGTCTCGGCGGAAATATCGCTGGGGTATGATATCCCGCGCACGAGGGTCAAGCGATTGCTGTTGGCCGCCGCCGAAGCCGCCGAATTGAGCGATCCCTATGTGCACGTGATCAAACTCGGCGATTTTTCAGTGACTTACCGGGTGGCCGGCCTGCTCACTGAAGTCAAACAGTTGATCACCTCGCGGTCGCGTCTGCGCGAAATGATGCTCGATAAACTTCACGCAGAGGGCATCGAAATCGTCTCGCCGACCTATATGCATACCCGGGCAATCGACCTGGCCATGCGTGTAGTGCCCGCGCTCGATCCCGATGATGAAGGCCCTGCTGTCCCGGTTGGCACAACCCAACCGGAAAAAATTGTCTTCGATAAGGCCGAAAAAGCCGCTTCGCTGGAAGATTTGCGCAGCGAATATAACACCATTGGGGAAAAACTGGAGTCGGCCAAAAAGGCCCTCGAGGAAGTTAAAGACCAGGACGAACATAAAACTGTGGAAAGTGAAATCGAAAAGATGGAGCAACGCCACAAACGGCTGGAATTGCTGATTAAATATCGCGAGAATAAAAAAGACGAGTAACGGTCTCCTGTCAATTTCGACCAACGGATGATGGACAGGGAAGTATCAGAAAGATGGACACAACGCGGGAGTCAGCGATGGTCGTGAAAATCGAAGAAAAACCGCCCGAGCAGACTAAGAAAAAATTCTCATCATTTTGCCCCACCTGACCGAGTATCTGGCTGGCCGGGGTGCTGGCTCTCGTCCTTCTTGTACAGTTTGTTATTGGATTATTCCGCTAATCGGCCTGTTGTCGATTTCTCCATATCTCCTTGCGGCCAAGCCGGAAGGATGTTTAGCGCTCCCTCCTCTTTGCCGATATCAAATGAATAAGGAGAGGATCATCGGTATGCGCATCTACATCGGGGTCAGTACGATCATTTCGGCGATGTTTTTCGGCCTGTGGATTTATGGGTTTTCCGGCCCGTCCGACGATGCCGGCCCGGGCTGGGAACTGGTCTACAGCGAACCGATGGGCAAGACCGTGGCTGTCGATGTCGATAGCTGCTATAACGAAGATTTTATGGCACGGCTGCTTGATCAACTGGTCGGCAAGTTATATCGCAGTAAACACATGATTGTCGACGTGTATTTCTTTGACGACAAGCAATACACACCGACAACGTCGATCAATCCTAACCACGAACTCCTCCAGCGTCACTACAAACTCACCGATGAACAACTGCTTCATTTTCGCGCGGTATACCATTGCATCCCCGGCGCCGCCGATGATTTTTATTATGTCGAGATAACCGACTGCGAAGCCTCTCCCCCGGAATTCCTGTTGCAACCGGCGTCGATTCATCCGGGATTTGTCGGCGAACCGACCGAAAAATCATCTGATTGGAGCGTCTTCCCCGAAGGACTCTAACCCTTTTTTCCCGGCAGCCCAATGCTTTTCTACCTGAAGTAGTAATGCACTCCCATCATCAGCCGGACGACGTTTTTCGGCTGGCCGATCGCTTTGTCGGCATCCTCGTACTCGAATTCCTTACGTTGGTTGACATATTCGCCATCCGGGCCGTAAGCGGTATCGTGGCCGTAGAGCGTGCTTGAGAAATAGTGATCGAGGCCGCCGCCGAGAACTAGGTCGAACCGCGGGCTGATTCCGAAATGTGTTTCCAGTCCACCACCGACTCCCCAGTGATTACTGGTGACATCAAAATCCTCATTTCCCCCGACATATTTAAAATTGCTCGTATGCATGGCGTAGCGCGGCCCGAAGAACACGTAAGTCGCCCGCGTTTTTGCCAACGAAACCGGCGTCAGAATATCAAAACCGAGATTCCAGCGCCGCCCCTGTTTGGACGGAACCCCGTTGGTGGCGTCATTGATAAAAATTTCGCGGGCATCGGCGGCGTTGCCCGGTTCGACTTTGACATACTCGACGGCAAAACGCGCCGCGACCGGCAGGTTTATTATGAAATTGGAAATCGTCACATTCATCTGTCCGCCCGGCCCGCCGTCATAGCCGAATACCATCCCACTGGAAACGAGAAACCGTTCGTCGCGCTCGAATGAATAGGTCTGCGCATTGGCGGTCAGATGCAAAAAGATGACGATAAGAATTGCAATGATTAGCTTTTTAAGCATGGCTGCCTCCCCGGTATCAAGACCCCATTTGGCTCGCCGGAGTATTGGACACAGACAAACTCCGACACAATAAGTCCCCATTTAGAGAGATCGGCACACTTAAAGCATTATCTTAATATAATCCGCTATATTACGATTACTGTGAGTGTTGCGGCACCTCATATGAGTCGCAATGTTGCTGTTTTGTGTAACGCCGACGTATCGCCGGCCAAGCAGAGAGTTGGATTGGACGGTAGGGCGGGTGATTTCCACCCGCCTTTTTATGCGGTCGCAGACAGAATACCACGGCTTTAGCCGTGGATGAATGAGCAATCCTCGTCTCTGTGTTAGCAAAAGTGAGGTCGGTTCAAGATGAACCGTAACAGTAAGAACCCCGGCTTTAGCCGGGGGAATCTATTCGGTGTGGCGGATGGCAAGCATCCGCCCTACAAGACTGTGGGTGTTGCGGCACCTTCATATGAGTCGCAATGTTGCTGTTTTGTGTAACGCCGACGTCTCGCCGGCCAGGCAGAGAGTTGGATTGGACGGTAGGGCGGGGTTTGTGAAAAGAAATCAGGCGACCGTAACCATCGGCGAGATCAATTCAGTTTATGGCGAGTCAGCATCATTCCCTGAAACCCGAAGCAAAGCTTCGGGCCACGCCCGGCCACCGCAGGTTGGAGGGGGTACCCAAGTACTCAATAATACAACTGAAATATTAAATCGCTTTAAGCGGGCCGGTGGCGAGGCCATTGATGAACTGATGGATTATCGGGTCGGTGGAGCTGCGGATTTGGTCGGGAGTGCCGGAGACAAGTACGCGACCGTCGTGCAGCATCATTATCCGGTCGGCGATCTTGTAGGCCGAAGCCATATCGTGAGTCACTGCGATACTGGTCACTGACGGATGACCGCCAAGTTCAACAATCAAATCGTCGATCGCATCGGCGGTAATCGGGTCGAGGCCGGTGGTCGGCTCATCGAAGAGAATAAAATCCGGGTCGAGCGAAATCGCCCGCGCCAGCGAGACCCGTTTTTTCATCCCGCCGGATAAATCGGCCGGCATTTTATTTTCCATTCCGCCCATCCCGACTTGCTCGAGTTTGCGCGCAACGATCTCGTTGATTTCCGCCATTTTCTTCCTGGTATGTTCGCGCAGGGCCAGGCCGACATTTTCTCCGACACTCAGCGAATCGAAAAGCGCACCATTCTGGAACAACATCCCAAAGCGCAGCCGTACCTCATAGAGTTCTTTGCGGGTCAATTTGGAGAGTGTCCGACCCTCAACCGACACCGTACCGCGATCGGCAGATAACAGCCCAATAATATGTTTGAGCAGAACCGATTTTCCGCAGCCCGAGCGACCGATGATTACCAGTGTCTCCCCTCGACGGACGTCCATCTCGACCCCATTGAGCACACGGTGGTTGTCGAATGACTTTTCCAGGCCGCGAACTTCGATCACGATTTCGTTGTTGCTTTTATCGTTCATCGCTTAGCCCATGCGGAACATCAGCGTTGCAATCAGGAAATCGGCGATTAAAATCAGTACGGCCGAAACGACCACGGCCCGCGTTGTCGATTTGCCCACACCCTCCGCCCCGCCGGAGGTAATAAACCCCTGGTAACAACCGATCAGGGAGATGATCAAGCCGAACATCGCGGCCTTGGTCTGCCCCGCCACCAGGTCACTGATGTAGAAATAGCGCTTCACTCCGTTTAAAAACATCTCCGAGGAAATATTGACGACTGACACCGAGACCACCAATGCCCCAAGGATCGCAATCACCGTCGCAAACAGCGAGAGAATCGGGATCATGATAATCCCGGCGACCACCCGGGGCAAAACAAGATACCGCACCGGGTCGATGGCCATCGCTTCAAGAGCGTCAATCTGCTCGGTCACCCGCATCGTTCCCAACTCGGCGGCAATCGACGCCCCTACTCGTCCGGCAAGCACCAGCGCAGTCAGCACCGGCGCCAGTTCGATCGTCACCGCCTTCCCGACAGTTACCCCCAAAAACCGCATCGGCACGAAATCGACCATCTGGTAAGCGGTCTGCCAGGCGGCGACCGAACCGGTAAACACCGACACCAGCAAAATCAGGGGAAACGAGTTTACGCCGATCTGCAGCATCTGATCGATGGTCAGCCGGGGCGAGACAAAAATCGAGGGCAGGGCGCAGATTATCCGCCACCCCATCACAAAAAGACCCCCGACATATTCGAGGAAGTCGAGGGTCATTTTTCCGCACGCGGCCAGTAGGGTAAACATCAGAATGGCGAATCCATTCCGCCCGCCCCGGCAACCCCGACCGGCTCACTCTCGCGTGAGGGAGCGGCCAGGTTTTCGAAGCGGACATACTCTTTCAAGAACGCCAGGCGGACGGTTCCGGTGGGACCGTTGCGCTGTTTGGAGATGATTATTTCCGCAACGTTCTCGACCGACCGGCCATCGCTGTCTTTCTTTATATCGTACCTTTCGGGCCGATAGATGAACATCACGACGTCAGCATCCTGCTCGATTGCGCCCGATTCCCGCAAATCGGCCAACTGCGGTTTGCGGTCTCCCCCTCGTTGTTCGGGGCCTCGGGAAAGCTGCGAAAGGGCAATGACGGGGATTTCAAGTTCTTTGGCCATGCCCTTAAGCGACCGAGAGATCTGGGCAATCTCCTGTTGTCGGTTCTCCGAATGTGTCGGGCCGCGCATCATCTGCATATAGTCAATCATGACTAAGCCAAGGTCGTGTTGTTTTTTGAGGCGTCGGGCTTTTGCGCGCAACTCCAGAATGCCCAAACCCGCGGTATCATCGATCCAGATTTGACTCTCGGACAATGGCCCGGTCGCTGCAGCAAGCTTGGGCCACTCATCGCTTTTTAGACGGCCGGTGCGCAAAGCATGCGAATTTACCCGGGCATGCGCACAGAGAAGACGAAGAGTCAGTTGGGCCTTCGACATTTCAAGAGAAAAAATACCGACGGGAATCTTTTCTTTTAGCGCCACATGTTCGGCAATATTCAGGGCAAAAGCCGTCTTGCCCATGGAGGGCCTTCCCGCAACCACAATCATTTCTGATTTGTGCATTCCGGATGTCAGAGCATCAAGCTCATCAAACCCGCAAGACAGGCCGGTTATCTGGCCGCCTCGTTTATGAAATTCTTCAATCTCCTGAAAGGTTTGCGGAAGCAAATCTTCCAAAAGAACGAAATCTTTCATCGTCCGGTGTTCGGAAATGTCAAAAATCGTCTGTTCGGCCAAATCCAATAAATTGTCCGGGCTGGAGGATTCCTGGAAACAACTCTTCGCAATGGCGGTCGAGGCGCTAATTAATTGCCTCATAACGGACTTGTCTTTGATTATTTTCGCATGATGCTCAATATTCGCGGAAGTTGCAACATTCGCCGCCAGATCGATGAGTTCCCCCCGCCCCCCAATATCGTCCAATGCATTATTTTGTAACAGCACATCGGCGACACTGACGATGTCGGTTGGATCGGCATTACCGGCAAGAGATACCATCGCCTCATAGATTGCCCCATGTTTCTTCTTGTAGAAATCAGACGGCTTCAGGGATTCAAGGATCAGGCCGATAGCATCCCCGTCTATAAGTATCGCTCCCAGAACATGTTGCTCGGCATAAATGTCGTGGGGGGGCTGTTTCCCCTGTCGATCATTCCCTACATTCATCGAATCTCACCTCCTCAACAAATATATGGAAAATCCTCTGACAGGATACACAAATGTTGCAATCTGTGAAAAAGTTAGTCTCCGGATCAAAAAGCATTTTGAATTGATATAAAAACGACCTCAAATCATTCATATATTGGCGCGTATCAACTGCGATCCTTCCCGGGGGGCGGGAAGATAGCACTTGACAATCTGAACTAATTCCATAGGTTAAGCGGCTTATGGTGATTGATTTGAAGGAATTAAAGGAGGGGGAGGGACAGTTTACCAAGCAGGTCGGACCCGAAAAGCTGGACCTATCATACCCGGATTATGAGTTCGACCAGCCGGTTGATGTCCGCTTACAGGTGCGCTTTACCGAAAACCAGTATATTATCCGAGGATCGGTGGCCACGACGGCGCGGACGCGTTGCGTGAGGTGCGCCGAGAATTTTGTTACCGCGATTGATGAACCGATTAATTGGGTGGTACAGCTTATCGCCGACCGTAAAATCCTTGCCGAGGAAGAAGCAACTGAGGATTACTGGTTTATCGAAAAAGACGCGTATAGCCTGGAAATCGGTGATCGGCTTCGCGAAATCCTTTTGGTAAACGCCCAGGCCAATCCGCTCTGCGCGACTGATTGTCGGGGACTTTGTGCGCAATGCGGAAAAAATCTCAACGAAGGCGACTGCGATTGTGTACGAGAAGAAACCGACAGTCGCTGGGGGCCGCTCAAAGAACTGTTGGAAAAGCACGATGACCCGCAAAAAAAGATATAAACAGCAGGAAAAGATAACAATCTGTCCGATGGAGTAGTCAGGTATGCCACTGCCAAAACGGCGAATTTCGAAGGCGCGGGGCCGCAAACGCCGCACCCACTACAAGACCGCCGCCCCGAACCTGGTCGAGTGTTCAAACTGCCATTCATTGCGGCTGCCGCATCACGTTTGCCCGGAATGCGGATACTATAAAGGTCAAGAGGTCCTTGCCCCGGCAAAGGGTTGATTCCCCAAACAAGGCATGCTGGTCTGATCTGCGGGTGTGCGGCAAAACCCGAGTATCCGGTATGCGGGAGCGTGTGAGGAGGAAATGACAGCGGGCAATGTGCAAGCGATCGCCATCGATGCGATGGGTTGCGAGTCGGGCGTCTCGGTTTGTATCGAGGCGACGCTCCAATACCTGAATCAAGCCGACGGCCCGTTACGGGTGGTTTTAGTCGGCGATGAGAAAAAAATAGCCGCCGCAATCGCAGAATCGAAGCAGGAGAGTGCGTTGCGGGGCCGCATAGACATCGAGCACGCCGAGGAGGCGATCCCCATGGGCAGTCCGGCCTCCGACGGGATCAAACGCAAGAACTCGTCGGTCGCGGTGGCCGTGCAACTCCAACGCGAAGGCCGGGTTCAGGCCACGATCTCCCCCGGACATACCGGTGCATTCATGGCCGCTTCGCTGTTTACCCTCGGCCGACTGCGTAATGTCTCGCGCCCGGCGATTGCCACCTCTCTCCCCACCGAAACGGGCCGCACGCTGATTTTGGATGTCGGGGCTAACGCTAATTGTAAAGCGCAAAACCTCTATGAGTTCGCGATTATGGGTTCGGTCTACTGTGAAAATGTGCTCAAATTCGACAAGCCGCGCGTGGGCCTGCTTTCGATCGGCGAGGAACGGACCAAAGGGAACGAGTTGACGCTTGCCACCTACGACATTCTTTCCGGCGCGCCGATTAATTTTGTCGGCAATATCGAAGGCCGCGACATCTTGCGCGGCGAGGCCGACGTAGTCGTCTGTGACGGATTCATCGGCAACATCCTGCTCAAATTCGCCGAATCGGTCAAAGGATTTGTCTTTAACAAATTTCGACATCAAATTCGGACCAACTGGTTCTCGCGATTTGGGGCATTGTTGATGGGGCCGTTTTTACGACGGTTGCGCCAGTCGTTCGATTATTCCGAAGTCGGTGGGGCGCCGCTTCTGGGCGTGCGCGGTGTATGTATTGTCGCCCACGGACGCTCTTCGTCAAAAGCGATTTATAACGCGATTGAAGTGGCTTGCAGCATGATCAAATCCGACGTTAACCACCAGATTAATCTGGCCCTGACCAACGGTGCGCGCAAGCCGGCGGAGACCCGATGAATCACCGCGCCATTATTTCCGGAACCGGGCACTATACTCCGGAGCATGTGTTGACCAATGCCGATTTAGAACGGATGATCGACACCTCCGATGAATGGATCGTTACCCGCACGGGGATCCACGAACGACGGATCCGCTCAAAAGACGAAGCAACATCCGATTTTATTGTCGCCGCCGCCCGTTGCGCTCTTGAACAGGCGGGAAAAACCACGGCGGAGATCGACGCGATCATCGTCGGCACCGTCACCCCCGACTACAAACTTCCCTCCACCGCCAGTGTCGTCCAGCGCAAGCTCGACATCCCCAAAGCCGCTATCGTCGATATCGCGGCGGCCTGCGCCGGATTTATCTACGGACTGGCCATGGGGCAGTCATTTGTCGAGTCGGGGATGTATCGTAATGTGCTGGTCGCCGGGGCCGAAACGCTCAGCTCCATTACCAATTACCAGGATCGGAACACCTGCGTGCTTTTCGGCGACGGTTGTGGCTGTGCAGTGGTGACGCGCGGTGAAAACGGCGAAAAAGAAAACGGCACCGGTATCCTTGCGGCGCATATTTCCGGCGACGGCCGTCTCGGCGATTTGTTGAATATGCCGATCGGCGGATCGAAAGTCCCCCTGACGCCGGAAAATTACGAGCAAAGAGGGCATCTGTTGCACATGGACGGCCGGGAAGTATTTAAATATGCCGTACGGGAAATGGCTGACTCCTGCGTACAGGCAATGGAGAAAGCCGGCGTGGGGATCGAGGATATCGACATGATTATTCCCCATCAGGCCAATATACGGATTATTGAAGCCCTGGTGAAAAAACTGAAAGCCAACCGCGACAAAGTTTTTATAAATATCCAGAATTACGGCAACACATCGGCGGCGAGCGTACCGATAGCGCTCGACGAGGCGCGGCGCGCCGGCAAAGTCACCAAAGGGATGACCGTATTGATGACAGCATTCGGCGGCGGTTTCACCTGGGGCTCGGCGGTCGTCCGTTTTTAGGTTGCGCAGGGATTGCTGTCATCGTCCCCGGTAAAGGAGTACCATGGGCAAAATCGTCGCAATGTTCCCCGGTCAGGGTTCGCAATATGTCGGCATGGCCAAAGGGCTGTACGAAGCCGACGATACGGTGCGGCGGCGTTATCGGGAGGCCAATGAGATTCTGGGGTTCGATATCGCCTCGGCATCGTTTGACGGCCCGGCCGAATTGTTGACCGAAACAAAATATACCCAGCCCGCGATTTTTATTCATTCGGCCATTATCTATGACCGCGCCGCCGAGGCCGGTTTCTCCCCCGATTATTACGCCGGCCATTCGCTGGGCGAATACACCGCGTTATATGCCGCCGGCGTGTTGAATTTTGCCGACGCACTTACTGCCGTCGGCAAACGCGCGGAGTTTATGCAGGCCGCGTGCACGGCCAACCCCGGCACGATGGCGGCGGTGTTAAATCTTGACTTTGATGTTGTCCGCGAAGTCTGCGCCGGTGTCGACGGTGTTGTTGAACCGGCCAACCACAATTCACCGTCACAGATCGCGATCTCAGGGGCAAACGATGCGGTCGCCACCGCCTCACGGATCTTGAAAGAAAAAGGCGCGCGTCGCGTCCTGCCCCTCCCCGTCGGTGGCGCATTCCATTCACCGTTGATGGAACCGGCACCGCAGCAACTATCCGAAGTGCTCGATGGTTTGACCTTTGCCGCGCCTCGTGTCCCCATTGTGCCCAATGTGACCGCCGAGGCGTCAGCTGACCCGGCCCGGCTGAAAGAACTGCTCGTCAGGCAGATCACCGCGCCGGTGTTGTGGTATCCCTCGTTGACCTGGCTGAGTGAACACGGCGTGGATACATATGTTGAGTTAGGCCCCAAACAGGTCCTCGCGGGTCTGGCGAAAAAATCGATAACGGACGGAAAAATTATCGGCATGGAGACCGACGAGCAAATTGCCTCCGGTCTTGCCCAATTGACCTGACTTTGATATAAATACCGAGTAATTCTGGGACAGGAAATAGTTATGGCAGAACAGACCAATGGCAAAGTCGCTCTGGTCACCGGGGGCGCCAACGGGATCGGCAAACGAATTTCCGAAGTCCTTGGCGCGGCAGGATGCCGCCTCGCGGTCTGCGACATCGACGAAACAGCGCTCAACACGTTCATCGATGAACTCAAGACAGCCGGGGTACCGGCGCTGGGGGTCAAGGCGGACATTTCCAGGGGCGAGGAAGTCGACCGGGTAGTTAAAGAGATCTCCACGGCCTGGGAGGCCCCGGATATTCTGGTCAACAACGCCGGGATCACCCGCGACCAGTTTATAATGAGGATGACCGAGGCCGATTGGGACCTGGTTTTGACGGTTAACCTTAAAGCCGCATTCCTGCTGACCAAGGCATGTTTACGGCCAATGCTCAAGAAACGCGCGGGCCGGATTGTCAATATCGCCTCGGTGGTCGGCATAATGGGTAACGCCGGGCAGGCCAATTACGCGGCTTCTAAAGCCGGGTTAATCGCCCTGACCAAATCGACAGCCAAAGAGGCGGCCTCACGCGGGATCACCGCCAATGCTATCGCCCCGGGGTTTATTCAGACGGCGATGACCGACAAGCTGCCGGTCAAGGTGATTGACGAATACTTGAAGGCGATTCCCTTGAGCAAATTGGGCCAGCCGGAGGATATTGCCCGCACCGTTGAATTCCTTGCCTCGGATGCGGCGGGGTATATCACCGGCCAGGTAATCCGAGTCGACGGGGGGATGATTACCGCCTGATCCGGCTGAAACCCGGGGGGCGGGCAGAACCGGGTAAGCCGAAAAGTGGACAGCAAAGTCAATATCTTGGTTGCCCACCAACCGCAAATGTGCGTACATTTTGATTTTGGGACTGATTGATTCTGTCCCGCAGAGGAAAGAAAGAGAACAACAAACGATAAATGGAGGGAGTGTAATGTCGGTTGCCGATCGCGTCAAAGAAATCATCGTGGAGCAATTGGGCGTCAGCGCCGAACAGGTCACCGATGGGGCTTCGTTCGTCGACGACCTGCGCGCCGATTCGCTGGACACCGTGGAACTGGTCATGGCGCTTGAAGAGGAATTCGATCTGGAAATTCCCGACGATGAGGCCGAGAAGATCAAGACCGTCGGTGATGCCGTTAAGCATATCACCGAACATAAGGAAGGTTGAACGGGCGACAGCCCGGTGTAACGATGGTCGAACTGTATCGAGAAAACAAACCGCGTCGGCGTGTGGTCATCACCGGTATCGGGGCCATCACGCCGGTCGGGCATAATCTGAAAGATACCTGGTCGGCGATGACGGCCGGAAAATCGGGTGCGGGGCCGATCACCCTTTTTGACACCGAGAATTATCCCTCCCGCATCGCCTGTGAGGTCAAAAATTTCGAGCCGACCGACTATTTCGACCGCAAACAGGTGCGGCGGATGGATCGGGTCAACATGTTTGGGATGATTGCCGCCGCCGAAGCCGTTAAGAACGCGCAGCTTGACCCGGAGAAGGTTGACCGAGATCGGGTCGGCGTCATCATCGGTTCGGGTATCGGCGGCATCGGCACTTTTGAAGAACAGCATAGCAGGTTGCTGGCCAAAGGCCCGGGCCGGGTCAGCCCGTTTTTTATCCCGCTGATGATTATCGATATGTGTTCTGGTCTGATTTCGATGAAATACCGATTTCGCGGCCCGAACTATGCCACGGTTTCTGCCTGCGCAACGTCGGCCCATGCCCTGGCCGACTCGATGCGGCTGGTTGAACGCGGCGATGCCGACATCATCATCAGCGGCGGCGCGGAAGCGACGATTACTCCCGCATCGGTTGCCGGATTCTGCGCCAACAAAGCCATCTCCACGCGCAATGATGAGCCGGAGAAGGCGTCTCGTCCATTCGACCTGGACCGGGACGGTTTTGTGATGGGCGAGGGTTCGGTAATCATGGTAATCGAGGCGCTCGAACATGCAATCAAACGCGGTGCGCCCATTATGGCCGAACTGGTCGGCGCGGGTCTTTCCGGTGACGCGCATCATATGACCGCTCCCGCTCCCGACGGCAACGGCGCTGCCCGGGCCATGGCTGCGGCGCTGGCCGATGCCGGCTGGAATGCCGAGGATGTACAATTGATTAACAGTCATGGCACTTCCACCGGTCTGGGCGATATTGCCGAGACGATGGCGATCAAAACAGTGCTTGGTGAGCATGCCTATAAAGTCCCGATCAATGCAACCAAATCAATGACCGGCCACCTGCTTGGCGCGTCCGGATCACTGGAGTTGATGGCAACAATCGAGGCGATTCTGACCGGCATCGCCCATCCGACAATCAACCTCGACACGCCGGACCCTGATTGCGATCTGGATTATATCCCGAATACCGCGCGGGAAGTAACCGTGACCGGCGCTTTGAGTAATTCGTTCGGTTTCGGCGGACACAACATTACCCTGGCCGTCTGCAAATATACGGAAAACGGCCATTAGACTTCGATCATGACGATTTGGGAATATCACCCGGCCTCACGCTACTCTGCCTGAGGCCGGTTACTGTACCGACAACCGGCAATCGGAAACCCGGATGGTCGTCGATCCCCGGTGCAACGGTGATTTAATTCGACAATGAGTTTGCTCAAACACATCTCCAAACTGTTCAAAGGCCGGCCTGTCTCCGATGTGGGTGACCTGAACGAGTTACAAAACATCCTCGGATACCGGTTCAAAGACATCGTCCTGCTGGAGACCGCCCTGACCCACCGTTCATATATCAACATGCCTGAACACACCCGTCTCCCGTCCTACGAGCGGCTGGAGTTTTTGGGCGATTCGGTCCTCGGCCTGTGTGTTGCCGCGTATCTTCATCAGCGGTTCGAGGGTTATTCGGAAGGCGAGTTGACCAAATTGAAAGCCGGGCTGGTCAACATCCATTCGTTGACCGACCTGGCTCGTTCGCTGGGATTGGGGAAATTTATCCACCTCTCCCCCGAGGAACGCCGCGCCGGCGGCGACGATCGGCCATCGATTCTATCCGACATTTTTGAATCGCTTACCGGGGCGATTTATCTCGACGGCGGCTATGAACAAGCACAGCACTGGATCGAACGGGTTTTACTTAACGACTTTGACCGTTGGCGGTCACGCATCCAGCATGTGAACCATAAGGGTGAATTGTTGGAATACCTTCAGGGTCGCGGAGTGGGGATGCCCCATTATCAAGTCAAAGACGAATCCGGTCCCGATCACGAGAAGACCTTCACGATCACCGTCTCCTGCAATTTTCATTTACTGGGCACCGGCACGGGGGCCTCGAAAAAAGAGGCCGAACAGGAAGCCGCCCAAAAGGCCCTGCAAAAGATAAAATCCGGCGCAATTACTTTCAACGATCTCAAATCGCCAAATAACAACCACGCCAATAATTAATTGGCCCATTCATGGCTGGCGTATGTCCCGTCCGCCAGCCCCACAATGTCGGTGCACGAGCACGTACACCAACCACGAATTCCCTTGAATCAATTACTCCCCGGCCCTTTCTTCTCCCCCATGAAAAAAGCCAAGAAAAAAAACCTCTACCCGGCTGCCGGGGCCAAAGGCGCAGAGGATATGTTCGCCGCTGAGTCCCCGAAAGAAAAAAAAGACGTCAGTGTCCCCGGCGCGACCGGCCGTATCGGCACCGATGAATCGGGCAAAGGCGACTATTTCGGCCCGTTGGTGACGGCTGCCGTCTGGGTCGATGACGCCGTCGAAAAAACACTACTCGACCTGGGAGTGCGCGATTCCAAGAAAATCTCCGACGGCCGGGCCAAAACTCTGGCCGGTCAAATCAAGGGAATCGCCCCGTATGCGCTGGTCACGGTCGGTCCGGTAAAGTACAATGAACTGTACCTGAAAATGCGCAATCTCAACAAATTGCTGGCCTGGACTCATGCCCGCGCGATCGAGGATTTACTTAAAGAAGTTGCCTGCGATGCGGTGATTGCCGATAAATTCGGCGACGAGAAATTGATCGAAAACGCCCTGATGAAAAACGGCCGCAAAATCAAATTGATCCAGCGCGTCCGCGCCGAGGCCGACACCGCTGTGGCCGCCGCCTCGATCGTTGCCCGCGCCGAGTTTCTGCACCGCCTGGATCGTCTGTCCGAACAGGGGGGGGTCGATTTGAAAAAGGGCGCGGGGAGTCTCGTCGATGATGCCGGCTTAATCGTCGTCCGCGCCGGCGGAGAGGCCCGGTTAAAAACCGTCGCCAAGTGGCATTTCAAGAATACGACAAAGATTTTAAATCGTTTTGCCGCCCTGAAATGAGAAATTCAGGAAGTCTCATTATTGCGGAATTCGTGCGCCAATTCGAGCAATTTTTCGCGAGTGTTTAATTCCGGATCGTCGAGCACCTGTTCCATCAGGTAATTGAGGATACTCCCGACCAACGGCCCCGGCCCGATTTTGAATTCCCGCATCAACGCCTCGCCGCCGATTGCCAAATCGCCCAGTCCAAACGGCGGCTTGCGTTCGAGTTCGTCGCGGATTCGCTGTTCGAGTTCATCGACATCGAGAGTCTTGCCGCCCATCCCCTGCGCGACTACATCGGCGCGGCGTAAATCGAGCAGTCCAAAAATCAACTCCTCGCCCATTTTGCGGATCAGCCGCCGCATCCCTTTGTCGCTGACCTCGGTGGTGAACATATGTCGGTCGACCAACGCAGCGGTCTGCTGAATGAGTTCATTAGAGCAGCGCAGACGGCGCAGTACTTTCCGCACGGTCTTGGCGCCCCACTTATCATGGCCGTAAAACGTCGCCTTTTCACCGTCAACGCGTTTGCTCTGCGGTTTGTTGACATCATGCAACAAAGCCGCCCATTTTAGCCGCAACGGGCCGGAGACCTCGTCGACAATATGCAGCGAATGCTCAAAAACATCGTAAGCATGATAGCCCCCGGGTTGGTCAACGCCCACACAGTTTTCCAACTCAGGCAGGATCAGCTTCAGCAAGCCAACCTCCTGCATCAGTCGGAAACCAAGTGACGGCCGTTTCGCTTTCAACAGGAGCTTATTCAATTCCTCGGCAACTCGCTCGGCTGAGACAGTCTTGATCAAATCTGCCTGTTCGACAATTGCGGTGCGGGTTTGATTTTCGAGCGTAAACTCAAACCGCGCAACGAACTGCACCGCACGCAGCATCCGCAACGGGTCCTCGATAAACGACTGATCGGAAACCTGACGGATCAGGCGGGCACTCAGGTCGGCCTGTCCACCGGTCGGATCGACAATCGTGCCGGCGGCAACATCGCGGGCCAGCGCATTAATCGTAAAATCCCGCCGGAGGAGGTCATCCTCCACCGGGCAGGTATGATCGAATTCCACCGCAAAATCCTTGTGACCGACGCCGGTCGAATGCTCCGTGCGCGGCAATGCGATATCATAAGTCACCGGAGCGGCGCCCGGCGGATACGGCGGCGTAAATTTGAGCACGCCGAACGATTTGCCGACCAAATCGACCCGGCCGAACTTCTTCAACTCGCGGATCAAATCGTCCAGCGGAATCCCAGTCACGAGGTAGTCCCGGTCTTTAATTTCGCCGGCAATACCCAGCAGTTCATCGCGCAACTGGCCGCCGACCTCATAGACCCGCCCCAACTCACCAAGCCGGACCAACCATTTTTCAGCTATCCTGCTCATCGATACTCAACAAACGAAAATCCGGCGGCCCCGACAAGCCACATACTTACGATTAGGCAGGATTGTGCGGAGTCCGTGGACGCAGTAAGCTCAGGCAACGATCCGGGTGCCGGTTTTGCCGTCGAGGGCGGCGGCAGCCCCGTCAATGGAGGTTATCAGCACCTCTTTGCCGCCGCTTTTGAGGAACTGAATTGCCGCGCCGATTTTCGGGCCCATCGAGCCGGGCGGAAAATGTCCCTCGGCATGGTATTTTGCCGCCTCAGCGACAGTCAGGCGGTCGATTTCCTGCTGTTGGGGCGTGCCGTAATTGATTGCCACCCGGTCTACATCGGTTAGGATTATAAACAACGAGGCACCGATCTCTTTGGCCAACACCGCCCCGACCCGGTCCTTGTCAATCACCGCGTCCATTCCTTCGAGGGTACCGTCCGGCAGTACATATACCGGAATCCCGCCCCCCCCGGCGGCAATAACAATCTGACCTTCGTGGACCAGGGTGCGGATTGCCGGTGCTTCGACAATCGACAGCGGGATCGGTGAGGGCACTACTCGCCGCCAGCCCCGGTCGCCATCCTGTTTGACCGCCCAGCCGCGTTCTTTCTCAAACCGCCGGGCATCTTCCTCCGAGTAGAACTGCCCGATGTACTTGGTGGGGTTTTTCGTTGACGGATCGTGCTGATCAACCACGACCTGGGTGACAATCGTCAACACGCGCCGGTTGATTTTTTCCAGGTGCAGGCGGTTTTGCAGCTACTGTCCGATCATGTATCCCATCCCGCCCTCGGTGTCGGCTACACAAATCCCCAGCGGCAAAATCGGCGCTTTATCACGCGCTTGTTCGATCCGGAGAATAGCGTTGCCGACCTGCGGGCCGTTGCCGTGGGTGATCGCGAGATGATACCCCGAGCGCACCAGCGGTAAGATCGCCGCCAACGACTCACGAGTATGCAAAAACTGGTTGGCAATCGTATCGGGAGTGCCTTTGCGGGTGATGGCGTTGCCACCCAACGCCACCACCGCAGTTTTGTCATAGAATTGTTTCAACTTACTTTTTCTTGCCTTTTTTGCCGAATCCGTCGAGAATCTGTGCCAGATCCGGACTGCCGATTTCCTGCAGGTTGTAGCGCACGCGGGTCGAGGGTTTCTTGATCTTGACAATTCGTCGCAGGTCAATCGGTGTGCCGATGACCACCGCGTCGCAATCGACCGCATTGATTGTTGCCTGCAAATCGGCCACCTGACCTTCGCCATAGCCCATCGCCGGCAACAGCGTTCCGATATGCGGATATTTCTTGAACGTCGCGGCAATCGAACGTTTGGCCCACGGACGGGGGTCGATCAATTCTGCCGCGCCATGACTCTGCGCGGCAACGACACCGGCGCCATAGAGCATCTCACCATGAGTCAGCGTGGGGCCGTCCTCGACCACCAACACCCGCTTACCCTCGATGACCGACGGATCATCAACGGTGACCGGCGAGGCCGCCTCAATGATTGTCGCCTTCGGGTTCGACTCACGGATGTTCATGCGGACCTCGATGATACCTTCCGGTGGGGCGGTTACGACTTTGTTGATCACTACCACATCGGCCAGCCGTAGATTGGTCTCACCGGGATAGTAGCGCAACTCGTGGCCCGCGCGATGCGGATCGGCGACGGTGATATACAAATCCGCCTGGTAAAACGACGTGTCGTTGTTGCCGCCGTCCCAGACAATCACGTCGGCTTCTTTTTCGGCCTCTTTGAGAATCATGCCGTAATCGACCCCGGCATAGACGATATTGCCTGCCATGATGTGCGGTTCGTATTCTTCAACCTCTTCGATCGTGCATTTGTGTTTTTTTAGATCGGCAAGCTTGGCAAACCGCTGACAGGCCTGCTTGGCCAGGTCGCCATAGGGCATTGGATGACGGATCGCGGCAACTTTCAGCCCCTGCCCGCGCAAAATTTCACAGACGCGGCGAGTGGTCTGGCTCTTGCCGCAACCGGTACGCACCGCGCAGATCGCAATCACCGGCTTTTTGGATTTGATCATGGTTTGTTTCGGACCGAGCAAGACAAAATCCGCGCCCATCTGCTGCACACGGGCGGCCTGGTGCATAACATATTCGTACGTCACATCCGAGTAGGAAAAGGCGACTTCATCAACGTCGTATTTCTTAATCAGCATTTCGAGGTCGTCCTCGGCCTTAATCGGAATCCCTTTCGGGTAATATTTCCCCGCCAGAACAGCGGGATATTTTCGCCCGGCAATATCCGGAATCTGAGTGGCGGTGAACGCCACGACTTCGTGTGAACGACTGTTACGATAGACACAATTGAAATTGTGGAAATCGCGGCCGGCGGCCCCCATAATCAGCACTTTCTTTGGCATACCTAAACTCCTCAATAAAATTTTTGCGGATTAGTTTACCCCGAAAAAACGATATGCCGGGTAATTAGACGCAGGAAGCCATCCAGATCAAATCGATCAGGATTTCGGTCGGCATCTTGTGGTATAGTTCGAAATTCATCGAGTAAACCACCACTCCCGCCGGACCATCCGGCCCGGCGGGAGATTATGTCTGCCCATAGGCGTCCCCTGTTCTACATACGCAGTGAACACCCAATATGTTCGGTTGCAGCCCTACTGGTTGTCAATCTGCGCCCGCTGGATCGTGCCCGAAAAATCGATGTACACCGACTTCCATTCGGAGAACACATCAAGCGCCGCGATTCCGGCCTCGCGATGGCCGTTACCAGTGACTTTCGTCCCGCCGAACGGGAGATGGACTTCCGCGCCGATGGTCGGCGCATTCACATAGAAAATGCCGGTATAGACATCGCGCATCGCGGTAAACGCGCGATTGACATCCTGCGTATACACCGAAGCCGAAAGGCCATAGGCGACATTATTGCACACTTCAATGGCTTTTTTCATTCCGTTGACCGGAATGACCGAGACGACCGGGCCGAAGATCTCTTCTTTGGCGATGCGCATCCCGGGCGTGACATTCCCAAATACCGTCGGTTCGTGGTAGAAACCGTTACGGTATTTGCCCCGGGTCAAACGCTTGCCGCCGATCAACAGCTTGGCGCCGTCTTCTTCCTGCCCGATTTTCACATATTCCATCACCGTTTTCAACTGCGACTCGGAAACCGAGGGGCCCATATCGACTTTCTCATCCAGACCGTTGCCCACGCGGAGCGCTTTGACGCGCGGCAGGAAACGGTTGAGGAACTTGCGATAGAGTTTTTTGTCGATGATAATCCGGGAGGTTGCGGTGCACCGCTGGCCGGTCGTGCCGAACGCGCCCCACAAACAACCGTCGACGGCCAGGTCGAGTTTGGCGTCGTCGAGAATCATAATCGCATTTTTCCCGCCCATCTCCAGATGGCAATGGCGGAAATCCGGGGCGCAAGCCGAGGAGACCCGCTGACCGACTTCGGTCGAACCGGTAAACGAAATCACGCTGATGTCTTTGTTGGTAATTAGCGGTTCACCGACTTCCGAACCGCTGCCGGTCACCAGGTTCAATACGCCCGGGGGCAGACCGCATTCTTCACACATTTTGGTGAAGTTAACCGCCGAAAGCGGCGTATATGTCGCCGGTTTGAGCACACACGTGTTGCCCAGAACCAGCGCGGGCATAATCTTCCATGAAGCGATCGCCATCGGGAAGTTCCACGGAGTAATTATCCCGCAGACCCCCAGCGGCTGGCGGACCGACATCATGAATTTATTCTGCAGCTCCGACGGTGTGGTTTGGCCGAACTGACGGCGGCCTTCCCCGGCCATGTAGTAGGTCATGTCGATGACTTCCTGGACATCGCCGCGCGTTTCGGCGATAATCTTGCCCATTTCCATCGTCATCTGCTGCGAGAATTTTTCTTTGTCGGCCCAGATGCGATCAGCGATCCGGTAAAGAATTTCCGCCCGTTTGGGGGCCGGGACCAGACGCCAGGTTTTGAAGGCTTTCTTTGCCGCGGCCACGGCCCGGTCGACATCTTTTTTGTCGGAGCGCTGAAACCGGCCCAGGTTCTGCCGGGTGTCGGCGGGATTGATGTTGTCAAATGTCCGGCCGGTATGCGACGATACCCATTCGCCGTCGATATAGTTTTTGTAGGTCTTGACCTTCGCCATTTGTCTCCCTCGCTCAGGATAAGGTTTGGGCCTCAACGCCCCATTTCGCCTAAGAATTAGCGAATTTAGAATGGTTTGCACCGCAAGTAAAGCAGAATATGTCAAAAACGGGCCGGGTAGCCCACAGGTCGGCCCGTTGAAAAACATCGGTTTTTGGCGGGGATTATCAGACTTGAGTTCCCGGGTGAGTTTTGGGCAGTATGGGGCGCATCGGATCTATGAGGTCTTTAACCGGACCTGAACAGGAATGACACCCGCAGGTGGGGTGGGGGGGTACCGGCCCGGAGAATTGAAAATTATTCCCAGTGGTGCAGGGTGAAGGAGTCACCGTCACGGGTGATGTAGCTAAACTGCTCAAACCACTCGCCACAGTTGATATACCAGCCATCGCGGAGCTGTTCGCAGACCGGTATGTGCAGGTGCCCCATGATGACCGCATGGTTGCCTTGCGCGATTTGTGATTCGGCAAAGGCCCGGTAGTCATCTTTGAAGCTGCTCTTACGGCCACTGGTCAGTTGACGGCTGGAATTGCTCGATCGTGCGGCAATGGCAAACGCCCAGTCGACGGGGATATGCCGCAGACACCAGATTGCCGGACGAAAACGCAGGAGCTTTTTAAGCAGCCGATAGCCGCCGTCTCCGGCGGCCTTGCCGTCCCCGTGCGAGAGCAGAATTTTTCTCTCATCACGCTCAATGGTGACATCATCGTGATGGAGTTTGATTCCGAGTTCAGCGGTGAAAAAGTCCTGAACCCAGTAGTCGTGGTTTCCCAGCAGAAGATGAAACTCTCCCCCCTTATCGACAAATGTCTGAATTGCCGCTAATATGCGCACCGACGCCTTGGGAATTGCATGTTTGTATTCGAGCCAGAAGTCAAAAAGGTCGCCCAGGAACCAGACGGTCGCGCCCTCACGATCAGGGTGCCCCAGAAACGACACGAAGCGGGAAATTTTAATTTGTTCGGTCTGTGTACCGTGGGCGCCAAAATGGGCATCGGAGAGAAAATATTCGGGGCGGTTGTCGGTTTCGGCGGGAGACATAATTATGGTTAAATGGCGGGCAGTGCCTGCCTACTCCCATTCAATCGTTGCCGGGGGTTTTGACGAGATATCATATGCCACCCGGTTGATACCCTTGGTATTGTTGATAATCCGATTCGCCGCGCGTTTTAAAATCTCCCAGGGGATTTCACCGACATCGGCGGTCATCCCGTCGGAGGAAGTCACCGCGCGCAGGCAGACCGCCCGCTCATAGGTGCGCTCATCCCCCATCACGCCGACGGTCCGACCGGGAAGCAGAACGGTGAAGGCCTGCCATATTTTATCATACCAACCCGACGTACGGAGTTCGTCGATAAAGATCGCGTCGGCCGCCCGCAGGAGGTCACACTCGTCTTTGGTGATTTCGCCGAGGATACGCACCGCCAGTCCCGGTCCGGGGAATGGGTGCCGGCCGATGAGGGTTTCCGGTAAGCCGAGTTCCCGTCCGACGGCGCGGACCTCATCTTTGAACAACCACTTTAGCGGCTCAACCAGTTTGAGATCCATCTTCTCAGGGAGACCGCCGACATTGTGATGCGACTTGATCGTGGCCGAGGGGCCCCGCACCGAGACACTTTCGATGACGTCGGGATAAAGAGTCCCCTGCGCGAGGAATTTGACCATGTCGCGGCTTTTGGCCTCGCGCTCGAATATTTCGATGAAGAGTTTGCCGATGATCTTGCGTTTTTGTTCGGGGTCGGTGACGCCCGCCAGCGCGGAGAGAAATTCCGTGGCGGCGTCAACCATGTTGACCGAAACACCGAATTTACCCAACGCAACAACAACCTCGTCGGCTTCATGGAGCCGCAGGAGACCATTGTCGACAAAAACCGGGTGCACCTGCCCACTGGGCAGGGCTTTCGCCAGCAAGGCGGCGCAGACCGACGAATCAACCCCGCCGGAAACAGCCAGAACAACCCCGGCATCGCCGACAGTCCTGCGGATATTGTCAACCGTTTCGTCGATATAGTCGCCGATCGACCAGTCACCCCGGCAATGGCAGATATCGAAGAGAAAATTCTTGAGCACCCGGGTGCCGTGGACGGTGTGCATGACCTCGGGGTGGAATTGGACCCCGTGGAATTTGTTGGCCGGATCGACCACTGCCGCGGCCGGTATATCCCGAGTGCGCGCCAGCACGGTGAAACCGCCGGGCCAATTTTCCAGAGAATCGCCATGGCTCATCCAGACATCGGAGGCCGCGGGCAGGCCCTGCAAGAGGGGATCGCCGCCCAAGTCGGCAAGCTCGATAGTTGCGCGGCCATATTCGCGCCGGTCGGATTTTTTCAGCCGAGCGCCGCGTTCGAGCGCATAAAGCTGAAGGCCATAACAGATACCCAGCTTGGGGATATCGGCGTTGAGTATCTTTTGGTCGCAATGGGGCGCATCGTCAGCGAGCACCGAGGCCGGGCCGCCGGAGAAAATCAGGCCGGAGATCCTGGACCAGTCGAGTTTGTCCGGCGCAACCGTTCCCGGGACGACGCGGGAGAAAACACCCAGTTCGCGGACACGGCGGGCAATGAGCTGCGTATATTGCGAACCGAAATCCAGAATCCAGATTTCCTGATGTTCGACCAGAGCGGTCATCGTGTCCTCGGTTTGATCAGATTGTCTTTCTGCCAGTGTTTATCATCCCGTCGCGGTTTTTCCCGCAGGAAATGCAGGCCGCGCGATTCGAAGCGGCGAAAGGCGCCGATGGCGATCAGCTCACCGGCCAGCGCCAGATTGCGCAATTCGATTAATCCCTCGGAGATCCGGGTTGTTTTGAACTTGCTGTCGGCCCAGCGGCGGATTTCGGCAGCAGTCGATTTCGCCCGGGCGATATCACGGTGCTGCCGGACAATGCCGACAAAATCGGACATTGTATCCCGCAGGATTTTTTCTTTGCGTTCAATAGTCCGCGAACTGACTTTCGGCTGTTTCCCTCCCGGACAACGGAAGCGCGGCTGGAGGCGATTGCGTTTGAGCCGGGGTAACGCCCGTCGCGCTTCCTTTGCCGCCAACTCGGCAAAGCAGATGGCTTCCAAAAGAGAATTGGAGGCCAGCCGGTTGGCACCGTGCATCCCGGTAAAGGCAACTTCGCCGGCAGTAAACAGCCCGGTGATATCGGTCCGGCCACGGGCATCGGTGACCACTCCCCCACACATATAGTGCGCAGCGGGGACGACCGGGAGGGGTTCACGGGTAATATCCAGACCAAGTTCGGCGCAGCGTTTGGTAATGTTGGGAAATTTCCGTAAAATAAATTTTGGCTTGAGATGAGTCACGTCAAGGAACGCATAATCGAGTTTTGATTTTTGGACCTCGTTGTAGATCGCCCGAGCGACGATATCGCGCGGGGCCAAATCGGCGAGACGATGGTACAGCGGCATAAACGCCTCACCCCGATCGTTGCGTAAAATTCCTCCAGCACCCCGCACCGCCTCGGAGATGAGAAACCGGCCGGCGTTGGGCAGGGCCAGCGCGGTCGGGTGGAACTGGACAAATTCCATATTACCTACCCGACAGCCGGCGCGATAGGCCATCGTCATCCCGTCGCCGGTGGAAATGCGCGGATTGGTGGTATGACGATAAACTCGCCCAACCCCACCAGTTGCGAGCAGGACAGTGCGTGCGAGCAAAGCACGGACTTCGTCCCGCCGTTCATCGAAGACCCAGACCCCTTTGATCGTCCGTTTGCCTTTGGCGTTCCGGGCGGTAATCAGATCAACCGCACGGTAGTTTTCATGAAGAGTGACATCCGGGCATTCGCGGATCGCCGTGAGCAGGGCGCGTTCAATCTCCCGGCCGGTTAGATCGGCGGCATGGACGATCCGCCGTTCGGAGTGCCCGCCCTCGCGGCCGAGATCGAGGTTGGCCAGTTTTTTCCCCGAGCGGCGATAGGTAAATTTTACCCCGACATCGATTAAGTCACGGATGACATCGGGAGCCATGCTGACCACTTTGCGGACAATGACTTTGTGGCAGAGGCCATCCCCGACATCGATTGTATCCTCGACATGCTTTTCGACCGAATCAAACTTGGAGATCGGTGAGGCTATACCGCCCTGGGCCAGATTGGTGGCCGATTCGGCCTCTTCTTTTTTAGTAATGATCGTCACGCTGCCATACTGTGAGGCGCGGTAGGCATACCAAAGTCCGGCAATCCCCGAACCGACGACCAGGAAATCAGCTTGATGGCTCACGGGCAAACACTCGCTCCAAAAAACGGTCAAATCCCACAACATCGTCCACCGGTACCAGACGAACATCCGGATATAAGATACGCACATTGCCGCAGTCGAATCGAGCCAATTTTACGGCGTCTTTCTCCGAAGTGATCAGATAGTCGAGTTTGTTGAGCCAGGCGGTATTGGTGATCGCGCTGACCTCGTGGCGGTCATAGGCGAAATGGTCCGGCAGCCGTTTGGTCCACACGAGCGGGATTTCGCGAGCGGCGAGCCAGTCGAAAAAACGTTGGGGCCGGGCCAGCGCACAAAATGCGCCGATTTTGCTGCCCTCGGGCGGGGTAAGAAAACCGGCCGGAGTTCCATCGAGATTGCGAAGGGCGGCACATTCGTAGGCGAAAGGGAAGACCGGACCGGACATCCCAAGCTGGGCCAATCGTTCGCGGTCGAAAAGGATCTCTTCCCCAGGCATGGTGGCAATAACCGCCGCATCGGCCCGGATCACACCGGCGACCGGTTCCCGCCACCGTCCTGCCGGAAATAACCGGCAGGGCGGACGGAGGTCACCCGCAATCAAGGCGAGCAGGGCGCAGTCGGAGGCCAGCCCCCGGTATTGGAAACCGTCGTCGAGGAGAAAACAATCGACCGTTGCGGATTTTTCATAAGCGGCGGCGGCTCCGGCCCGATCAGCATCGACAATGACCGTCGCCTGAGGCAATCGTCGGGCCAGCATGACCGGTTCATCGCCAACGGCAGAGACATCGTAATCGTCGGCTTCCCCGGGATGGATGATGATGCGGTCTTTGGTCCGGCGACCATAGCCACGGGTGAGGATGGCCACACTCCGGCCTGAGGCGAGCAGCCGGGCGGCGAGATAGTCAACCAGCGAGGTTTTACCGCTTCCACCGACAGTAAGGTTACCGACCGTGATGACTTTGGCCCGGGATCGAAAAGGTGATTTTTCTTTGCCGGCAGTCAGAACCCGGTGCAACCGTCGCCCGAACGCGTAACCGACCGAGGCAACCCGGGCGGCCGCGCCGAAAAATGATCGACCGCCAAATTCGCGGCCATCCTGATAGTCCTGATACCATTTAACCCAGCGGCCTTTCATTGCTGATCCTGCTGCGAAATATTCTTCATCCGGATATTGTCCAGCCGCTGGAAAATGTCGGCGGCGACATGTTCGGCGGCCCGGGCGGCCGAAGCGAGGAATGAGGCACGATTTTGGTTGAAATCATCCGGTCCGGGCGGATTTTCGATCAGCCGGACGACCTCGTGGGCCATCTCTGCGGCGTTTGTCACTCGCCAACCCAGCCCCGAGCCGACCAGTCCCCGTGCGGCCTCGTCCTGGCCCTCGGTGTGCGGCCCAAAGAGTACCGGCGACCCCGAAAGTACGGGTTCGACAGGATTATGTCCGCCAAAGGGCAGTAAACTGCCGCCGACAAACGAAACTGCGGCATAGGCATATAATCCGGCCAGGACGCCCATCGTGTCGATAAGGATAATTCCGGGCGAGTCCAAGCCGTTGAGTTTTTTCTGCGGAAGGACACTATATGCCGCCCACCGGCGACCGCTGTTTTTAAGAATCGCACCGACCTCGGCAAACCGCTCAGGATGACGGGGGGCAAGCCAGAGCCGGAGATCGGGGACTTTTTGAATCGCCAGATCGTAGGCCTCAAGGATAATTTGCTCCTCGCCTGGCCGCGTACAGCCGGCGAGGAATATCGGCGGCCCGGCAAGGGGGGCTTTACGCATGATGATTGCACCGGTAGCGGCATTTTTTAACCCACCGGCAATCTCGACGCGGTCGCGGTCCACGCCGAGAGCGACTACCCGCTCGGCGTCCTCGTCAGATCGCATATAGAGACGAGTGATGCGATTAAGCAATGGTTTAAGATATCGTTTGACCCAGAGATAACGCCGGCCCGAATCGGCGGAAACCCGGCCGTTGGCCACAAAAACCGGAATCCGGCGGCGAAAACATTCGCGCAGTTGGTTGGGCCACCATTCGGTTTCGATCAGGATCAAAGCCCCGGGAGCAAAATGTTCACAAAATGCGGAAAGCGCGCGTGGCCGGTCGATCGGCGCGCGGACGATTGTAACCGCTGCCGGGAGGATCTCGCCGGCGAGGGCATAGCCGGTTTCGGTCGCGGTTGTGCAGAGAAACGATGTTTCCGGTCGGAGTCCGGCCATCCTGGCAATGAGAATTGCCGCGACACGCACCTCGCCCATCGACGAGGCATGGACCCAGATCGGCAATTTGCCCGCAATGACCGTGGGGCGGCCCTGCCGCTCGGCGAAAGCCAATGGCGGGACTTTGCCGCGCAGTTTGTTCAACCGGTGGTAAACAGTCGAACCGCCGCCAAAGACCCCGGTATAGGCCCAACGGGCGAGATGAAAGTCCCAGGAATAGCCGGGGCCATCGGCCTTGTCGTTGTCGGATTTATTCATCGATCTGTTTATTCTCGACCCAGTTGATAACAAGCCGCGCGGCCTGCTCTGCTCCACCGGGCGGCCCAAGTTTTTTACGGATATCGTGTAATTGTCCGATGACCGATTCCCGGTATTGCTGGTCGTTGAGGATCCGCCCCAGCGCAGTGGAAAGCGCAACGGGAATGGCGTCGTCCTGGATGAATTCGGGCACTACTGTCTTTTGGGCAATCAAATTAACCATAGCAATATGGTCGGTCTTAATCAAGTGTCGGGCAATATGATAATTTAGCCAACCGGTTTTATACATCACGACAAACGGTGTACCCAACATTGCACACTCGACGGTGCTGGTGCCGGATTTGACCAGAGCGCAATCAGCCGCGGCCACCGCGGAAAACACATCGGTGGTGACAGCAGACGACATATTGTTGGCTCGGGTTGAAATATCGGTGATAAGGTCCGCAGGTATCCCCGGCGCGCGGCAAATGACTGGAATGACGCACTGATTGTCCTTCCTGAGCAACCGGATCGTTTCGAGCATCACCGGAAGGTGGCGTTTGACTTCGCCGGCTCGGGAGCCGGGCATCAGGGCAACGAGTTTTGCTGTCGGGTCAATATTGTGCGCGCGGCGGAAATCATCCCGCCCTTGTTCCGGTCGAACGATATCGAGCAAAGGGTGGCCGACACGCGCGGTTTTTATTCCGCGACTCTGAAAATAGTCCAACTCAAAGGGAAACAAGACAACAAGCAAATCGACGAAGCGGCGGATTTTTTCGATTCGCTTCTCCCCCCACGCCCAAAGCTGCGGCGCGATATAATAGAGCACCGGAAAACCGCGCTCTTTAGCCCGGCGGGCGAACCGCAAATTGAACCCCGGATAATCGATCGGGATGACTGCGTCGGGTTTGCGTGAGTCCAACTCGGCAAGTAAGCGATTAAACACGCGGCGGAAGTAGAAGAACTTACCGAGAATATCGGCAAAACCAATGACGGCGAGATCATCGACTCCGACCAGCCGTTCGAAACCCTGCACGGCCATCCGGTCTCCGCCGACACCAAAAAAACGCCAGGCCGGGCGGAGTTTGCGCAACTGTTCTAAAAGCAACGCACCCTGCATATCGCCGGATTGCTCACCGGCGATGAACAGGATTGTCCGGGAGGAGGCATCGGGATTCGGAGTGGACATGATCGTCGATTACGGCGTCGGGACCGGTATCCGGCTCCGGTGTTTTTCGGCGGCATGGACGATATCAAGCGCCACCGACAACGCCCGGGTGGCCGAAGCAAGCCCAACACGCGGCCGGCGTTTCTCACCGACCGCCGCGATGAAATCTTCCAGTTCGGCGGCCAGCATCTCGCCCTGTTCGACCTGGATTCCGAGGCGGCTGATATGTTTTTTGCCGAAATCGATGACCGGCATATACCGTTTCCCCGGCGGGGGCTGATCGTCACCTTTATGGAACAGGCGAAACAGCTCGGCGGTTTTCTGCTTGAGGTCGAGACCTGCATAGCGGTCACCGGTGAAAATGCGCAATTTACGCAGAGGGTTGGCCGAGATGCGCGACGCGGTCAGGTTGGCGACACAGCCATTGGCGAATTGAATCCGGCAGTTGGCGATATCATCAGTATCGGAAACTACCGGCACGGCAACCGCACGGATTTCGACAATCGGTGAATCGACAATCGAAAGGATTAGATCAATATCGTGGATCATCAATTCGAGAATGACCGCGGTTTCGAGACCACGCGGCGAAAACCGGTTAAGCCGATGGGCCTCGATGAAACGCGGCGTGCCGAGTTCGCCCTTAACCGCGACGAAAGCCGGATTGAACTGTTCGATGTGGCCGACGCCGGCGATAATCTCACGTTCAGTGGCCCGTTTTATGACTTTCTCGGCTTCGGCAACGTTGGAAGTCACCGGTTTTTCAATAAAAACATGTTTGCCCTGCCCAATGGCTTTGAGAGCCAGGGCGCAATGAGTATCGGTCGGCGTGACGATGGAGACTGCATCGCATACTTTGAGCATCTCGTCGAGATCCCGGCAGATCGGCAGGCTGTACTGTGACGACGTCTTGCGGTTTTTTTCGTCATCAACATCGTAGATCGCGCACAGTTGCGCGTTGTGTGATTCATGATAAATGCGCGCATGTGCCGACCCCAGAGAGCCGACCCCGATTACTCCGACTTTGAGTTGTTCGGCCATTATTTCTCACCTGCAGCAATATGTTCGATTAGGCGGTAATTCCTCGTTCGGATTTTTCGATAAACTCGATTAAGTAGCGGACCTCGGCGGTCTGTTCGATATCCGCCTTAATTTTTTCGACCGCCTGAGACGTATTCAATTTCGACCGGAACAGAATCCGGTAGGCATCCGCCAGGGGCTTGATTTGTTCCGGGGTAAATCCACGCCGCTGAAGCCCGATTTTATTAAGCCCGACAACCTTGAGTGGATAACCGCCGGTCATCGCATAAGGCACGATATCCTTGGGCACACGGTAACCCCCGCCAATCATAGAATGGGCGCCGAGCCGCACAAATTGGTGTATGGGAACAAGCCCGCCGATAATCACCCAGTCTTCGATGGTGACATGTCCGGCCAGGGTGGCCGAGTTCGCCATGATGACGTGATTGCCGACCCGGCAGTCGTGAGCGACATGAGAGTAGGCCATCATCAGACAATCGGACCCAACGACGGTTTTCATGCTGTGGGTCGTGCCACGGTTGAGCGTGGCCATTTCACGTATGGTGGTGCGGTCTCCGATGATCAATTCCGTTTTCTCGCCGGCATATTTCAAATCCTGCGGCGCAGTGCCGACAACGGCGTTGTGGTGAATGCGACATTGTTTACCGATACGAGTCCCGGTGCCGACGCGGACAGACGAATCGATGATCGTGCCGTCACCAATAGAGACATCGTCTTCGATGATCGTATAAGGGCCAACGGTAACATCCACGCCCAGCCGGACATCGCCCTCAAGGATCGCTGTCGGATGAATTCGTGTTGTATTATGCACAGTGGACAATGGTCTCTCTCAATTTGATCCGCTTTGCCCGGCGGCTATTTTTCGACAATCGCCGCCATCAGGGTGGCCTCGGTCACGAGTTGATTGTCGACAAAGGCCTTGCCCGCCATCTTGCACATCGAGCGACGAAATGAGATCAACTCCAATTCGAAGCGTAACTGATCGCCCGGCAGGACCGGCTTACGGAAACGGACACCGTCAATGCCCATGAAATAAACAACTTTGGTTTCCGGTTTTTCGACGGCATTAAGCAACAACACGCCCCCGGCCTGGGCCATCGCCTCAACAATAAGGACACCGGGCATGATCGGGTGGCCGGGAAAATGGCCGACGAAAAACGGTTCATTGATCGTGACGTTCTTAATCGCAACGACGGTTTTCCCGGGATCGAGTTCGATCACGCGGTCGATCAACAACATCGGGTAACGGTGGGGCATGATTTTTTCGATGGCCTGGGCATCGAGGACGATCCCGCGGCCGCCTTTTGGCCCGACATATTTGCGGGTGATCTCTTTTTTCTGGAGGTGAGCACGGATTTTTTTGGCGACCTCGATATTGGCCTTGTGTCCCGATCGCCCGGCAAGGACGTGCGCCTTCAGCGGCCCACCCAATAAAGACAGGTCGCCGATGAGGTCGACAACTTTGTGCCGTACCGGCTCGTTGGGGAAACGGAGCAGGGTATCGTTGAGAATCCCCGTCCGCCCAACCTCGACATCCCCCTGGTAATTGAGCATAATTTTGAGCCGGTTGACGTCTTCCTGGGTCATGCCATGGTCAGCGATAATGATCGCGTTTCCCAGCCGTCCGCCCTTGATCAGCCCCTGTTCATAGAGGAATTCGACCTCGTGCAAAAAACAAAACGTCCGGGCGGGGGCAAATTCGTTGGCGAATTCATCTTCCAGGGAAACCAGGGAAGTATATTGGGTGCCGAGCGCCGGGTTTTGATAGTCGACCATGAAGGTGACGCGGAAGGCGTCGGAGGGTAACACGATGATATCGACCTTGCGATCCGGTTCGGAATAGACAACGGTCTCATCGATTTCGATATAATTCTTGATCGCGTCCTGCTTTTCGATACCCGCTTTAAGGAGCACATCGACAAATGGCTTGGCCGACCCGTCGCCGACGGGCGGTTCATGGTTGTCAACCTCACAAATGATATTGTCGATCTCCAGCCCGGCGATAGCGGCAAGGACATGCTCGACGGTGTGGAGCTGGACGCCGTTTTCAGAGATAGTCGTCCCGCGACTGACATCGACAACTTTATCGATATCGGGGATGATTTCATGTGTTTCACCGTCGACGGTGATCCGGAAACGTATGCCGTGATTGGTCGGCGCCGGGAGGAATTTGATGGTGCACGGTTCCCCGGTATGCAGGCCGATTCCGGAAAATTCAGCTCCGGTGCTAATCGTCCGTTGGTTTTTGTCCATATATCGTACCCTTTTTATCTCCCTATTCGGCACCGACCACTTCGATAGAAAATCGCCGCCAAACGGCGGAACTGCCACAACATACGATTTTGGTTATGGACCGACAACCGAAAATCCGGTCGCCGGCCGCGCCGGCAAAGTTATTGCGGCCCTTGATACTCCCAACGAGCAAGAGCCGCCCGCCCCTGCTCGGTCAGATCATAGTAGGTATGATTGCGGTGTTTGATCCATTTGCCGTCGACAATCCCCTTGCGGTACCGGATCATTTTTGGTTCGACGCGAGCCAGCAGACCCAAAGCCCGCAATTTTTTATGGAGGGTGAACACCTCTTCCCGGCTGATCCCGGTCTGCCGGGCGACGACGGCCGCATAGTCAACGCCCATGACCTGATGATGGCGCAGGACGGCAAATGCGTGGTCGTCAAGCTGGGTATATACCGAATCGGGAAGGACAGGTGCGGCAGGAGCGGCGGCGGCATTGATTTCAGCCCAGGTAACCGCAACAAGCCGCTCGGGCGGAACCTTGCTCAGGTTGACGCAATCGGCGCGGTGTACCGAAAAGACAACGTCACCCTGTTTGAGAAAGGCGATGATAGGGTCGCCGTCAGTAGGGGAACAGCATTTGGCCAGCCGGTGTTTCATGGTCGGACGATTCACTCGCCCCGCAATTGAGAATAGAAGCTCTCCCCCGCTCCGGTCCAACGAACACTGAAAACCTCCGCAATTGTCGCGGCGGTATCGGCGAAAGTGGAACGGACGCCCAAATTGACATCACCCGGCAGGCCGGGAGAATAGCAGAGGATCGGCACGTATTCGCGGGAGTGATCGGTCGAGGGTGTGGTCGGGTCGCAGCCGTGATCGGCGGAGATGAGCAGGAGATCGGTCGCTCTCATCAACGGGAGGAATTCGCCTAATTGTCGGTCAAACGATTCGAGAGCGGCGGCGAAATCCTGTGGATCATTACGATGGCCCCAAAGCATATCGAATTCGACCAGATTAACAAACACCAGACCGTGTCCAACTGTCCCGGCAAGTTCGCTCGTCAGCCGCATTCCGTCGTCGTTGGACTTGGTGTGAATCTTCTCGCTCAACCCGACCCCGGCAAAGAGATCGCCGATCTTGCCGACGCCGATAGTTGGAATCTTTGCCGCCATGAGCGTATCGAGGATTGTCGTCCCCGTTGGTTTGAGGGAAAAATCTCGTCGGTCGGCAGTACGAGTGAAACTGCCGGATTGTCCGGTAAAAGGCCGGGCAATGACCCGGCCGACGGCATGAACGCCACACAGTATCTCTCTGGCTATCTGACAGATACGATATTGTTCTTCAAGAGGCACATTATCTATATGTGCGGCGATCTGAAAGACCGAATCGGCCGAGGTATAAACAATCAGCGCCCCGGAGGCCAGGTGCTCTTCACCGAGTTCGGCGATGATTTCGGTGCCGGAGGCAGGTTTGTTGCCAATGATTTTGTAACCGGTGCGCTGAGTAAATTCGGCGATGATGTCATCCGGGAAACCGTCCGGGTAGGTCGGAAACGGCCGTTCAGTAATCAGACCGGCGAGTTCCCAATGTCCGGAAGTTGAGTCTTTCCCCGCCGAACGTTCAGCCATTTTTCCATAGGCGCCACGTGCCGGTTGTGCCGTCGACAGCCCGGCGATTTTGGTGACCTTGCCCAAGCCAAGCGATTCGAGATGGGGGCAATCCAACCCGCCAACGACGCGGGCGGTGTTGCCGAGGGTGTTCGAACCGACATCGCCGTAGTCGGCGGCGTCGGGTAATTCACCGACCCCGCAGGCATCGAGAATAATCAAAAAGACGCGTTGGATCGTGTCGGCCGGCATTTTTTACTTACTCCGTCTCAGGGTTAAACCCCTGCAATATTCGGCAAAGAGCGGTCGTTTCGACGGAGTCGAGGATACCGTCCTGGTAAGAGATCAGAAAACTGTCGACGAATCCATGCGCTGCGCCGGTGGGAATCCTCTGGCCAACGGGGGCAGCCAACAGGCGTTCCCAGGCAGCGGACGGGCGGGGAATGTTAAAGCGATCGGCCGTGGTGAGGGTCAAAGCGACGCTATGCCGTAGAGCGAGCGAATCGGCCCGACGCGCATTTTTGGCGCCGACCCAAAGGCGGGTGACCGCGATTGCGACGGCGATGATCAGCAGGCCAAGCAGGACCTCCCGCCAGCGCGAGCCGGTTGTCTGGTAATCTTTCCCGTTAGTGTTCATTTTTCATTCAGGATGCGGCCCAAGAAAAAAGGCAACCCATCGGGTTGCCCTGTCACTTGCTTTTATCCACCATGTTAAATCATCTCGGCAGAGTGCCTCCGGTGTCAGACGATCAATCTCAGTCGGCTTTACTCGCGGCCTTTGCTTTGCCTTTGGTCTTTTTCTTTTTGTCTTTCCCTTTGGATTCTTCCGTGGCCGCCTTTTCGACAAGTAGCTGCACCAGCGAGATCGGCGCGGCATCACCCAGCCGGAAACCAAGATGGAGTGTGCGTGTATAGCCCCCGTTGCGATCGGCAAACTGGGGAGCGATCTCACCGAAGAGTTTCTGCAAAGCGGCCTTGTCCCGGATAGTAGCCGCCGCCTGCCGCCGCGCGTGAAGGTCCCCGCGCTTGCCCAGCGTCACCAGCTTGTCCATCACCCGGCATACCGCGCGGGCCTTCACCGGAGTGGTCTTAATCTGTGAATGCAAGATCAGCGATGTCGCCATGTTGGCAAGCATGGCTTTCCGGTGTGCCGCTGTGCGACCCATTTTCTTTACTTTACGTCCGTGGCGCATGCTTCAATATCCTCGTACCGGGACTCTCCCGCTTAAACTTCCTCGGTGACCGGTTCTTCGTACTTGCCGATGTCCATCCCGAAGGAAAGCCCAAGTTCGCTCAGGATCGCGTTGAGCTCGGTTAAGGACTTGCGGCCGAAATTACGGTATTTGAGCATTTCCGATTCGGATCGGCGCACCAGGTCCCGTAGCTCCTGAATGTTGGCCGCACGCAGGCAATTGGATGACCGGACAGAAAGTTCGAGTTCATCGACGCGCATTTCGAGCAATTGGCGGACCCGCAACGTTTCCTCGTCGATTTCCTCGACCTTTTCCGACTCGAATTCTTCCTCAATAGTGATAAACAACTGCATATGGTCTTTGACGATTTTTGCCGCGTAGGAGAGCGCATCCTCCGGTGAAATAGACCCGTCGGTATTGATCTCGAGAATCAACCGATCGTAGTCAGTCCGCTGGCCGACACGGGTGTTTTCGACAATATAGTTGACTTTGACCACCGGCGAGAACAGCGAATCGACCGGGATCGTGCCCAACGGGGCCTCCGGGTCGGTATTCTGGTCGGCGAGAACATAACCGCGACCCGCGGCAATACGCAACTCCATCAGCAGCTTGGTATCTTTGGTCAACTCAAGAATGTGCTGATCGGGATTGAGGATTTCGACCTCACCGCCCGGTAAGGTCAGATCACCGGCGGTATATTTGCCTTCCTTTTCAACCTCGAGGCGCACAATCTGCGGTTCGTCACTGACCAACCGGGGACGAATGCGCTTGATGTTGAGCACGATCTGCGTGACATCTTCGAGAACCCCCGGAATGGTGGAGAACTCATGCAGTACGCCATCGACACGAAGCGAAGTGACTGCCGCGCCCTGGATTGACGAGAGCAACGTACGCCGCAACGCATTACCGACCGTATTGCCGAATCCGCGCTCAAGCGGTTCGACGGTGAAACGGCCGAACGTCGGAGTGGCCGATTCCTGGTCGGTGGCCACTTCCTTTGGCATGGTCATGCTTTTCCACTTCATAGACTATTGCCTCCCTGCCGGGTCCCTGGCTTACTTCGAATACAACTCGACAATCAACTGCTCCTGACACACGGTCGGGATGTCTGCGCGCTTGGGCGCCTCCAGGAGCTCACCTTCCAGACGGGCTTTGTCCAGGCGTAGCCAGGGGATGTCCGACCCGGGGCCGGCATCCTTGAGCGCCGAATGAATAATATCGAGACTTCTGGATTTTTCGCGAACGACTACGGTATCACCGGGCCGCAACAAGTACGACGGGATGTCGGTGATCCGGCCATTAACGGTAAAGTGTCGGTGCCGGACAAGCTGGCGAGCGGCGCTGCGTGACGGCGCGAAGCCCAGACGGTAGACGACATTGTCCAGCCGCCGTTCCAAAAGCGAAAGCAGGTTTTCACCGGTGATTCCGCGCATCTTGGTCGCCTTGAGATAATACAGGAAAAACTGGCGCTCAAGCAGGCCGTAAGTCCGGCGGACTTTTTGTTTCTCACGCAACTGTATGCCGTATTCGGAAACTTTGCGGCGCCGCTGCTGGTTCTGGCCATGCTGGCCGGGGAAATACGCGCGGCGTTCCATGGCGCATTTGTCGGACAGACACCGACGTCCTTTCAAAAACAACTTTACATTCTCCCGCCGACAAAGTTTGCAGACGGCTTCCGTGTAACGCGCCATAACCAGATTCCTCGTAACGTTTACCGATTGTCTTTTTAAACGCCCATTCAGTGCCCCGCTTAGACCCGTCGCCTTTTCGGCGGGCGGCAGCCGTTATGCGGGATCGGCGTGACATCCTTAATCGAGATAACTTCCAGACCGGCGGCCGCCAGTGAACGGATCGCCGCTTCACGGCCGGAGCCGGGCCCTTTGACTTTGACTTCCACCTTACGCAGCCCGAGTTCCATGGCCTCTTTGGCCGCCGCCTTTGCCGAAAGCTGCGCGGCAAACGGCGTGCTTTTTTTGGAGCCTTTAAACCCCGCCCGACCACCAGACGCCCAGGAAATAACCCCGCCGGTGGCGTCGGTGACGGTCACGATGGTGTTGTTGAATGTCGCTTTAACAAACACCTTACCCAGAGGCTCTACCCGGGACCGTTTTTTCCGTCCACGTTTTTTCTTCGGATCAGCCACGACTTGTTATTCCTTATTTACCGGGAGTAAGTTCCCCGGCGATTGAGAAAATCACCTATTTTTTCGTCTTTTTCTTACGTCCGCCGATCGAGGCGCGCGGGCCTTTGCGGGTACGCGCGTTGGTCTTGGTCCGCTGGCCGTGGCACGGGAGGCCCCGGCGGTGACGTAGTCCGCGATAGGAACCGATATCGATCAGGCGCTTGATGTTCATCTGGATTTCGGTGCGCAGATCACCCTCGACTTTATGATGGGCCTCAATCTCATGGCGCAGTAACTGGACTTCCCCTTCGGTCAGCTTATTGACCCGGGTGTCCGGGTTGACCCCGGTCGCCGTGAGAATTTTTTTCGAGGACGTCAAACCAAGCCCGAAAATATATGTCAGGCCGATTTCAATCCGTTTATCTTTGGGTAAGTCAACACCCGCAATACGCGCCAAAAAACACCTCCTGCTGCGCCCCGGTTCGGGGTTACCCCTGCCGCTGCTTGTGCCGCGGATTCGAGCAAATCACCCGCACCACACCGCGGCGACGGATGATTTTGCATTTGTCACACCGCTTTTTTACCGATGATTTTACTTTCATGACTCTGACCTCGATTATCGGCGGCCTATTTATATCGATAGACGATTCGCCCGCGCGAGAGATCGTACGGCGACAATTCAAGGGTCACCCGGTCGCCGGGCAGAATTTTGATAAAATGCATTCTCATTTTTCCCGAGACATGGGCCAGGACTTTATGGCCGTTCTCCAACTCGACTCGGAACATCGCATTAGGCAATGGTTCGACAACTTTTCCTTCGACCGTGATTGTCTGCTCTTTCGCCATTCTATTCCTTGACCGTCAAAATATCCGGTCCATTTTTCGTAATCGCCACGGTATGTTCAAAGTGCGCCGATTTCGCTCCGTCTTTCGTCCGAACCGTCCAGCGGTCAGCGTCGACAGTCACGGCGTTCGTGCCGACATTGACCATCGGTTCGATTGCCAGCACCATTCCCTCAAGTAACTCCGGACCGCCGCCCGCCCTGCCGTAATTCGGCACTTGTGGTTCTTCGTGCATTTTTCGACCGATGCCGTGCCCGACTAAATCGCGAACTACCGAGTAGCCGGCCTGTTCGGCATGCTGTTGAACCGCCGCGGAAATGTCAAACAGGTGATTGCCGGCCCGGGCCTGATCGATCCCCTTAAACAAGGCGTCGCGTGTCGTCTGCAACAGGCGCTGATCTTCCGCCGAGATCTCTCCAACCGGAATCGTCCGCGCCGAATCGCCGTACCAACCGTCGATCAACGAGCCGACATCGCACGAGACAATCATTCCTTCAGCTAAGCGTCGTTTTCCCGGAATACCATGAACCACTTCGTCGTCAATCGACACGCATACCGAAGCGGGGAAATTTTGATAGCCCAGAAAAGCCGGTTCGGCCCCGCAATCACGGATATAGGTTTCAGCAATACGGTCAAGTTCGGCGGTCGTCACTCCGGGGGCAACGATCTTTGCGATTTCCTCCAGTGCGCCAAAAACAATCAGGCCGGCGGCCCGCATGAGTTCAATCTCTTCCGGCGTTTTTAGCTGCCAGCCGCTCACATTATACCTACCCGGCGACAATCGCCTCCAAGTCGGCAAAAACTTTTTCTATCTCCTGCTCACCATTGACTTTGGTCAGCAAACCCTTACCGGAATAATAGTCTACGATTGGCTCGGTCTGTTGTTTGTATACCCCAAGCCGGTTACTGATCACCTCGGGCGTGTCATCGGCCCGCCCTTCGATCCTGGCCCGACCCAGCAGCCGGGTGGTGACTTCGGCGTCGGAGACATCGACCAGCAACGCCCGGTCAATTCCCTGTCCGGCATCAGCCAGCATTTTGTCCAGCGATTCGGCCTGGGTGACGGTCCGCGGGAATCCATCGAGAATAACGCCGTCGTCGGTGGCGCTCAGGCGGGATTTAATCATCGCCACGATTAAATCGTCGGGAACCAAGTCACCTTTTTCCATAATCGTCTTGGCCTGTGCGCCCAGTTCGGTCCCGTTTTTCACCTCTTCTCGAAGCAAATCGCCGGTCGACAGGTGTAAATAGCCGAATTTCTCGGCCAGCCGTTTGGCCTGTGTACCTTTGCCGGACCCCGGAGGGCCGAGTAGAATCAATTTCTGCAACACGAACTCTATCTCCCCGAATTATTTCAATCTTTACATCGACCGCCCGCGGATGCGTCCGCGTTTCATAAAACCGTCATAGTGGCGCATCACCAGGTGCGATTCCACCTGCTGAAGCGTGTCGAGCGCAACACCGACGACAATCAGGATACTGGTGCCGCCGAAATAATATTGGACATTGAATTTCGAGATTAACATGTACGGCAGGACCGCCACCACCGCAAAGAAGAATGCGCCCGGCAACGTGATCCGGGTAAGGACGCGGTCGATGTATTCAGACGTGCGCTTGCCCGGCCGGATCCCCGGAATATACCCACCGTTTTTCTTCATGTTGTCCGCCAGATCGACCGGATTAAAAACTATTGCCGTGTAGAAAAAGGCGAAGAACACGATGATGGTCCCGTAGACAATCCCATAAACCGCCGACCCGGGATTAAGATAAGAAACAAATGTATGCAGCCATTCAGTGGTTGGAAAAAATGAGACCAACGTCTGCGGTGCAAACATAATCGACTGCGCAAAAATAATCGGAATCACGCCGGCGGTGTTGACCGACAACGGAATATGCGTCGCCTGGCCGCCGTAGACTTTCCGTCCGACCACCTTCTTGGGGTACTGTACCGGGATTTTTCGCTGTGCCCGGGTGACCATGATAATCGCCATCACCACACCGATCATCATGACGACCAACAATAGTTCGGTAAACAGTCCGCGACGGCCGGCCATCAGTTCGCGGAATTCGTCGAAAATCGCCTGCGGGAAGCGGGCGATGATACCAATAAAGATGATCAGGGAAATCCCGTTGCCGATTCCCCGTTCGGTGATCTGTTCACCGAGCCACATGATAAAGATGGTGCCGGCGGTAAAAGTCAGGGTGGTGAACAGCTTGAACCCCATCCCCGGTTCGGGAACGACCGCCATACCCGGTCCGGCCGAGAGCGATTCCAAAAAGACCGCGGTGCCGAAGCCCTGGATCGCCGCGATTGCGACTGTCCCATAACGGGTATACTGGGTGATTTTGCGCCGGCCCTCTTCGCCCTCTTTCTGAAGCCGCTGGAGGAACGGCACCACCGACCCCATCAACTGAATGATAATCGAAGCGGAAATATAGGGCATGATCCCCATAGCAAAAATCGTCGCTTTATAAAAAGCGCCGCCGACAAAGAGGTCATACAGGCCGAAGAGCGTACTGCCGGCAGTTGAGAAAAACTCGGCCAGCGCGCCGGTGTCGATTCCCGGTGTGGGGATATGCCCGCCGATCCGATAGATGACCAGAATCATCAGCGTGAACAGGACCCGCTGGCGCAGCTCTTTGATTTTGAATATATTCCCGAAGCTCTCTAGCACTTTTTCGCCACCTCAAATGAGCCGCCCGCGGCCTCGATTTTCTTTTTGGCCTCGGCGGACACCGCGGCGGCAACTACCGTTACCGGCCGGGTGAGTTCACCCCGGGCCAACACCTTGACCGGCTTATTCGCATTGCGAATCAGACGGTTTTTCAGCATGACGTCCATGTCAATGCGATCGACACCCTTAAGCGCTGAGATGCGGGCCAAATTGACCGGCTGGTATTCGACCCGAAAACGGTTGTAAAATCCCCGTTTCGGCAAACGACGGTGCAACGGCATCTGACCGCCTTCACGACTCAGCGACGACTTATAGCCGCTTCTGGCCTTGGCGCCCTTGTGCCCTTTTCCGCTGGTCTTGCCGGTCCCCGACCCAGTACCGCGACCGATGCGCTTTTTCTTTTTGGTCGCGCCGGACGGCGGCTGCAAATTCGATAAGTCCATGGTCATAGCGTATATCTCTAATCTGTCATGTACTATTGTTCAAAGGGCTCAACGGTCACCAGGTGGCTGACCTTGTTGATCATTCCGCGAATAACCGGTGTGTCTTCGTGGATCACGGTATGATTCAGACGGTGAATGCCCAGGGCACGGATCGTTCGCTTCTGGTTTTCCAGACGCTTGATTGTCGAGCGGACCTGGGTGATTTTCAGTTTCTTGCTCATTATCAGTATCCTGTCTCCCTCGCCGGCTTAGGCCTCGGGAGTTTCCTCAGCAGGGGTTTCTTCGGCGGGCGCCTCCGGCTCGATTTCCGGTTTCGGCGAAGTAACGTCCTTATCGCGGAAGGCGGCAATCTTGCCGTCATAAACCAGCCGTTCGAGGCCGTCGATGGTGGCCTTGACAACATTGTGCGGATTCGGCGAGCCAAGAGACTTGGTCAGCACATCCTGGACCCCCGCCGATTCCATGACTGCACGAACCGCCCCGCCGGCGATTACGCCGGTGCCCGGACTGGCCGGCTTGAGCATCACCCGTGCCGCCCCGGACCGACCGATGATCGGGTAGGGAATCGTCCCGTCGACGATCGGAACTTTGAACATGGCTTTCTGGGCCAGTTCTGATCCTTTGCGGATGGCCTCGGCCACTTCCTGGGCCTTGCCCAGCCCGATGCCGACTCTGCCTTTGCGATCACCGGCGGCGACCAGCGCGGTAAACGAAAATCGCCGTCCGCCCTTAACCACCTTCGCCACCCGGTTGACGTGGATCACCTTCTCCTCAAGGTCTGACTGCTCGCCGGCACCTTTCCACAAAACTGCACCTCACAAAATCTTGCGCGGGATATCTCTCCCGCCCTGGTTAGAACTTCAGCCCTGCTTTGCGCGCACCATCAGCCACTGCCTTGACCCGACCGTGGTACAGGTTATGATTGCGGTCGAAGACAACCTGAGTCACGCCGATTTCTTTGGCCTTTTCAGCCAGGGCGCGGCCAATCTGTTCGGACTGCGCCGTCTTGTTCGGCTTGCCCTTTTCCTCTGCAAACGAGAAATTGATGCTCGAAATCTGTGCCAGGCTCCTGCCGGCGACATCGTCGACCAACTGGGCATAAATGTGACGGATGCTCTTCTGAACCGTCAACCGGGGGCACTCGGCGCTGCCTTTGATCTTTGTACGGACATGCAACCGCCGCCGGTTCCGGCGTTTTGCGCGAATACCTGTTATTCTGCTCATCGCTTGATTCACTTACCCAAATTACACTGCCGCTTTGCCGGCTTTCCGGCGGACATATTCACCCTGATAACGGATGCCCTTACCCTTGTAAGGTTCCGGCGGGCGGTACGATCTGATTTTGGCAGCGATCTCGCCGACCATTTCTTTGTTCGGACCCTTGACAATGATACTCGTCTGCTCCGGAACCTCAATGGTGATACCCGGAGGCGGAAAGACCAGGATCGGATGCGAAAATCCGAGGAGCAGATATAGGTTTTTCCCTTTCAGCGCGGCCCGGAAACCGACACCGATGATCTCCAGTTTTTTGGAAAAACCGACATGCACTCCTTCGACCATGTTGGCGACCAGTGAACGGGTCAGCCCATGCAGGCTGCGGTGCTGCTGCCGGTCGGACGGCCGCTCGACATTGATCACCCCGTCTTCGATCTTGACGGTCATATCCGGGTGAAGTTCGCGGCTCAATTCACCCAACGGCCCGGTGACCGTCAGCGCGGAACCGTCGAGGGATACCTTCACCCCGTCGGGAATCGGAATCGGTTTTTTGCCGATGCGTGACATAGAATATTCCTACCTTACCAGACGCGGCAAAGGACCTCGCCGCCAATCCCCTCGGCGACGGCTTTTTTGTCGGACATCACGCCGCGCGAGGTCGAGACCACCAGCATGCCCATCTCCCGCAGGCGCAGGCGCAATTCTTCGCGCCCCATATAGGTGCGCAACCCCGGCTTGGAAATGCGGCGGATGCCGGTGATGACACTCTCCTGCGTCGGCGTATACCGCAGCCGAATCATCAGTTTGGATTGCGGTTGATCAGGAATCTCGGTGTATCCGCGGATATACCGATTTTCCAGCAACACTTCGGCGATTTCCTTACGGCCGCCGGTAAAGGGCACGGTCACTTTTTTGTGCCCGGCGCGACCAGCGTTACGTACCCGCGTGAGGAAATCCGCAATTGGATCGGTTTGCGACATAATCTTTCCCGTGTGTCCAGCTTACCAACTGGCCTTGGTGACGCCGGGGATCTGTCCATTGAGCGCGAGATCGCGGAAACAAATACGGCACATGCCGAATTTACGCAGATACCCGCGCGGACGCCCGCAGAGGCGACAACGACTATAGGCCCGCACACCAAATTTCGGTTTGCGTTTGGACTTTTCAATGAGACACTTTTTCGCCATGAACTCTCCAGCGCCGATTTTCTTCCGGCGCATGCGGTCTTATTTTTCCGACGAAATCTTTTCTATTTATCTGCAATGCTCGGGCGCCCAAGCGCCTTCGCGTTTATCTCTTCGGCAATCAATTGTCGGTCCGGATGAACGGCATGCCCATCTCGGCCAGCAATTCGCGTGCTTCCTCATCGTTGGTGGCCGAAGTACAGATCGTGATATTCATCCCCCGGATTTTGTCCACTTTGTCGTAGTTGATCTCCGGGAAAATAATCTGCTCTTTGATCCCAAGGGTATAATTTCCCCGACCGTCAAACGATTTTGAGGGCAACCCGCGAAAATCACGAATACGGGGAATTGCCACGTTGACCAGCCGGTCGAAAAATATATACATCCGGTCGCCGCGCAGAGTCACTCGCACACCGATGGGATTGCCTTCGCGCAGCTTGAAGTTCGAAATCGACTTGCGCGCGCGGCAGATCACCGGGCTTTGTCCGGCCAGGACCTTCAAATCGGCGGCGGCGGCATCGAGCACCTTGGCATTTTGCAACGCTTCGCCAAGACCGATATTGACGACTATTTTCTCGAAACGGGGCACCCGCATATTGCTTTTATACCCGTGCGCCTTCTGCAGTCGGGGGGCAACCTCGTTGAAATATTTTTGCTTGAGCCGCGCCATGACGGTTAACGCTCCTTACGCACGTTTGAAAGATGAATCGGCGCCTCTTTTTCCAGAATACCGCCTTTAGGATTTTTCTGCGACGGCCGCGTATGCCGTTTGATCAGGTTGACGCCCTCAATAACCACCCGTTGCGTGCTGGGATAGACCCGCAATATTTTGCCGGTCCGGCCGACATCATCACCGGAAATAACCTTAACCAAATCACCTTTTCTTACCCTGATCTTCATTGCCTACCACACCTCGGGGGCCAGGGACACAATTTTCATATACCGCCTGTCGCGCAATTCTCGCGCCACCGGCCCGAAAATACGCGTCCCGCGCGGCTCGTTTTGTTCGTTGATGATCACCGCCGCATTATCGGAAAAACGAATATAGGTGCCGTCTTTCCGGCGGATCGGATTGGTGGTGCGAACGATGACCGCCCGGCAAATCTCTTTCTTTTTCACCTGTCCGCCGGGGATCGCATCCTTGACCGAACAGACCACGATATCACCGACATGGGCATAGCGCCGCCGAGTTCCGCCCAGGAGACGGAAACACATCAGGACCTTGGCCCCGGAGTTGTCGGCCACGTTCAGTCTGGTATATTCCTGGATCATCGCGCTTATCTTTTCGTCTTTGCCGCTTGGCGTCTACTTGGCCTTTTCGAGAACCTCGACCAGGCGCCAACGCTTGTTCTTGGAGAACGGCCGGGTTTCCATGACCTTGACCCGATCACCGATCCCCGCCAAGTTTTGTCCGTCGTGAACCATAATCCGGCTCGACCGCCGAATAACGCGTTGATACCGCGGATGCTTAAGGAGCCGGACGATCCTGACTGTAATCGTCTTATCCATCTTGTCGGAGACGACCGTCCCCATCCGCGATTTACGGCTTGGTCTTGTTTCCGGTGCTTTATCCATTTTACTCATTTCCGGCCCGGCTTCCGCCAGCTGTGTTTCCTATTAATCGAGTATCTTTTCCCCTGTGCCGAGATGACGGATGCCGGTTTTATCCTCGTGGAGGATAGTCCGAACCCGCGCAATTTCTCGCCGCAGTTCGCGAATCTTCAACGGATTGTCCGGCGGCTGCAACGACCGGCGCACCTGGAGGTTGAACTGCTCCTGCTGGAGATCGTTCAACTTCTGGGTCAGTTCTTCGCGGGTCAGTTCTCGCAGTCGTTCGTTTTTCACGATATCCTCTTTTTCTTACGTTCACACCTCCAGCGCGTCGCGCTGGACAAACTTAGTCTTAATCGGCAGCTTGTGTGCGGCCAGCCGCAACGCTTCCTGCGCCAAGCTGGCCTCGACACCACCCAATTCAAACATGACCCGGCCCGGTTTAACTACGGCCACCCAATATTCCGGCGAACCCTTCCCTTTGCCCATCCGCGTTTCGGCCGGTTTGACCGTCACCGGCTTGTCCGGGAAAATACGAATCCAGACTTTGCCGCCACGCTTGATCTTACGAGTCATCGCTACCCGAGCGGCTTCGATCTGTCGGTTGGTAATCCAGGCGCACTCAAGCGCTTTAAGCCCGAATTCGCCGAAATCAACCTTGCTGCCCCGGTAGGCCTTGCCGTTCCGGCGCCCCCGTTGCTGCTTCCGATGTTTTACTCGCTTAGGTGAAAGCATCGCTTATGACCCTGATTTCTGTTCGCCCGCCGGTTTGGTTCCCGGAGCGCTGGACGGTTTAGGCGCACTATCGCCACCCGGACGTTTCCGCCGGGAACGCGCGCCCCTGCGCCGACGCGGACGCGGCTTCTCACCCGCACTCGGCGGGGCGGCTTCGGCCTGCTCTTCAGCCGGCTCTTCATGCGGAGCCAATACCAACCCCCGGTAGACCCAGACTTTCACCCCGATCGTGCCGTAGGTCGTGTGTGCGGTGGCCCGCCAAAAATCGATGTCCGCCCGGAGCGTATGGAGGGGAACTCGTCCGGCCATGTATTTTTCGGAACGAGCAATCTCGGCGCCGCCGAGCCGTCCGCCGCAGACAATCTTGATCCCCTCCGCGCCCATCTTCATCGTGGCCGCCAGCGATTTTTTCATTGCCCGCCGGAAAGAAATCCGTCCTTCCAATTGGCGGGCGATATTTTCGGCAACCAGACGGGCCTGGAGTTCCGGCCGTTTCACTTCGATAATATTAATGGTAACATCTTTTTTGGACAGCAGTTGCAATTCTTCGCGCAACCGGTCTACCTCCACACCCTTTCGCCCAATCACGATACCGGGCCGGGCAGTGTGCAGATCGACAGTGATACGCTTGGGCGCACGGAGGATTTCGATGCGGCTGATCCCGGCATTCTCCAGTCGCTGGTTAACATACCGCCTGATCGCCAGGTCTTCATGCAGCAGGTCGACATAATTGCGGTCGGCGAACCACTTGGAGTCCCAGCCGCGGATGACGCCTAATCGTAAACCGATCGGATTTGCTTTCTGTCCCATATTCCGTATTACCTGTCCCGCAAATTGCGCGTCCCGGACCTCGACTTGTCCGTGTTAAGACCTTATTATTTACCGGCGCGTTTTTTCTTTTTTTTGCCTTGCGGCTCCTGCTCGTCGGTGACCACCACCGTAACATGGCAGTAACGTTTACGAATCCGATAGGCCCGCCCCATACAAACCGGCCGGAAACGGCGGGCAATCGGGCCGCCGTCAATCGTCAATTTCGAAATACGCAAATCGGCCGATTTAAGATTGGCCGTCCCCTCGGAGGCCAGCGCATTGGCCGCGGCAGATTCAACAATCTTACGCAAGTTATGCGCGGCCCGCTGGGGCATAAATTTCAGCCGCTCGCTGGCCCAGACGACGTCCTGCCCCCGTACCACGTCGGCAACCAGGCGCATCTTTCGCGCCGAACCTCTTAAAAATCGTGACCGTGCGACTGCTTCCATGACTATCCACCAACTGCGAATGACACCTATTTATGTTTGACGCCGGTTGCCTTTTCGGTCTTCCTGCCGGCATGCCCCCGGAAGGTCCTCGTCGGCGAAAACTCGCCGAGTTTATGACCGACCATATTTTCGGTGACATAAACGGGCATGAACCGGTTTCCATTATGGATGGCGATCGTATGCCCGACGAACTCGGGAGGGATCGTCGACCGCCGGGCCCAGGTCTTGATGACCCGTTTTTCACCGGTTTGATTCATCGCATCAATACGACGCGACAATTTTTCGTCGACATAAGGACCCTTTTTCAATGACCGAGCCACGAGTTCACCTTCCCCAGATTATTATAAATCTGCACCTAATGTATTCACATGCGTCAGCGTTTACGCCGACGGACAATATATTTATCAGACAGTTTTTTCCGCCGCGTCTTTTTCCCCTTGGCCAACTGACCCCACGGCGAACACGGATGCCGCCCACCGGAGGACTTGCCTTCGCCGCCACCCATCGGGTGATCGACCGGGTTTTGTACGACACCCCGAACGTGAGGGCGACGGCCGCGCCAGCGGTTGGCGCCGGCCTTACCCATCGTCAGGTTGTTGTGATCGACATTGCCCACCTGGCCGACGGTTGCATAGCAAGCCAGCGGCACCAGCCGGACTTCGCCCGACGGAAGTTTGACATGCCCCATCTCGCCCTCTTTGGCGGCAAGATGAGCCATCGCTCCGGCGCCTCGGGCCATCTGCCCGCCTTTGCCGGGGCGCATTTCGACATTATGGATCATGGTACCCAACGGCAAGACACCCAGCGGCAATGCATTGCCCGGCTTAATGTCGGCTTGTTCACCGGTCTCGATGGTTTCGCCAACTTTCAGACCCAGGGGGGCCAGGATATAGCGCTTTTCGCCGTCCGCGTAATGGAGCAGGGCAATCCGAGCCGAACGATTGGGATCGTATTCAATC
>JAJRUJ010000083.1 GCA_024277855.1 Candidatus Zixiibacteriota bacterium | reverse complement strand
GGGCCGAATCTGGTGCGCAACTTTACTGCCCAGCCGGACTGCAACGTGCTGTTGGTCGCCGATGCCAAGGACGACCGCCGTAATTTTATTACCGCCAACTATCCCAAAACGACGGCGGTCGCCGAGGGGAATGAACTAATCGACGATTCGCGCATCGATGCGGTGGTGATTGCCACGCCCGTGCGGTTCCATTTCGAGTTGGCCAAACGCGCGCTGCAGGCGGGCAAGCATGTCCTGCTGGAAAAACCAATGACTGCCTCAGCCAATGAATCGCGCGAATTGATCGACCTGGCGGCTGGGAAAAATCTGCGATTGATGGTCGACCATACGTTTCTTTATACCGGCGCGGTGCGCAAGATCACCGAACTGGTCCAGGCCGGGACGTTGGGGGATATCCTCTATTTCGATTCGGTGCGGGTCAACCTGGGGTTGTTCCAGCATGATGTCAACGTGATCTGGGACCTCGCGCCGCACGACGTGTCAATTATGGATCAGTGCATCAAGGATAAAGCCGTCGCGGTCTCCGCGCTCGGGCGGAAACATTTTGGCTCGACGGTTGAAGATATCGCGTACTTGACTGTCCTGTTCGAATCGAACGCGATTGCCCATTTTCATGTTAACTGGATTGCCCCGGTGAAGGTGCGCACAACATTGATCGGCGGGACCAGGCGGATGGTGGTCTATGACGATATGGAGACCTCGGAGAAAATTAAAATCTACGACAAGGGCATCGAGATGATTACCGACGAGGAAAAAGTTCGTCAGACGCTGGTGGAATATCGTGTGGGCGATATGACCGCGCCGAAAATCGAATCGACCGAGGCGCTGCGGCTGATGGCCCGGGAGTTTTTGGACTCGATCAACCAGGCCCGCGCGCCGTTAACTGATGGCCAGGCCGGCCTGCGGGTTGTCCGGATTCTCGAGGCCGCCAACAAGTCGTTGGCCGCCAACGGCAAAGCAGTGCCACTGTCCTGATCTCAACCGACGATGAATCTGCCGACCGACAAAAATCTCCGCGCCCTGACTGCAATCGTAGTTTACAATGAGGGGGAGAAGCTGCGTCGGACATTGCAGACTATTCCGGCGGACCGCACCTTCGATGTTCTGGTAGTTGATGATGCCTCGACTGATGATGTCGCCGGCATCTTACGCGAATTCGATTATCCCTCGATTACTCATAAAGTAAACAGCGGCGTTGGCCGTTCGATTAAGACGGCAATCGAATATGCGCAAAAAAACGGGTACCAAATCATCGCCATCGCCGCCGGCAACGGCAAGATGCAGATTCAGGAAGCGGAGAAACTCATCGCGCCGATCCGTGAGGAGGGGTATGACTATATTCAGGGCTCGCGGTATCTTGCGGGGGGCCGTTATGAAAATCTGCCGTTGTTTCGGCGGATTGCCATTCCGATTTTTACCTGGCTGGTCTGGTTGCTGACCGGTTACAAGGGGACCGACGCCACCTGCGGATTTCGGGCCTATCGGTTGTCTATCGTCGATTTGCCCGGGGTGAATATCGGCCAGGACTGGCTCGACTGCTACGAACTCGAGTTCTACTTGCATTATTACGCGACAAAGAAAAAACTAAAAATAAAAGAAGTGCCGGTGGCAATGCTTTATCCCGAAAGTATGGAAAATTATTCGAAGATCAAGGCCGTCACCGGTTGGTGGAGCATGATCCGGCCCTGGGTGTTTTTGAAACTCGGCTTACGAAAATAGTCGCCGATCAGCGACGATACTGGAGCGAAAAATGGCGGACGATCCCCGTACAGCAGATTATTCCCGGATTGCCCCCGACGTAAAATTCGGCCGGGGCGTGAAAGTATTCGGTTTTATTAACCTGTATGGTTGTGAAATCGGTGACGAGACCAAAATCGGCTGTTTTGTCGAAATTCAGAAAAACGCCAAAATCGGCGCGCGGGCGAAAATCTCCAGCCATACGTTCATTTGTGAGGGAGTAACTATCGAAGACGAGGTCTTTGTCGGCCACGGGGTGCTGTTTATCAATGACCGTTATCCCCGCGCCTCGACCGGCGATGGCTCATTGCAGACCGAGGATGATTGGAAAGTTGTCCCGACACTGATAAAAAAAGGCGTCTCAATCGGCAGTGGTGCGGTAATTATGTGCGGCGTGACGGTGGGGGAAAGGGCGGTTATCGGCGCCGGCGCGGTCGTCACCAAAGATGTTGCCCCCGGCACAATCGTTGCCGGAGTCCCCGCCCGCTTGTTCCGCAAAGTGGCAGGCGAGTAAACCATCCGGAACAAATCATACGCCGGTCGCCGGATAGATCCCCTGCGTCCGTTTTTATGACATCTGAAATCCCGAGCAAAACGAAAATCGTGGCGTTGCCGGGGTGAGGATTGTATACTACGACATTGTAATGGATTGGGCTGAAAACCGGGAGAAATTATGAATATCGTGGTTTGCATAAAGCAAGTACCCGAGATCGAGCGGGTGAAAGTCGATGAGGGGAAGGTGAAAATCCCCGAGGGGTCGGCAATGGTCAATCCGTTCGATGAGTATGCGATTGAAGAAGGCCTCAGGATCAAAGAAGAACACGGGGGGAAGGTTACCGTGATTACGGTCGGGCCTGACGCTGCGGTTGCCGTACTGCGCTCGGCGCTGGCCCTGGGTGCTGACGAGGCAATCCATTGCTGTGATCCTGCTTTCGACGGTGCCGATGCGGCGGTGACCGCGTCCATTCTTGCCGCCGGGATCGGTAAACTCGATGATATTTCGCTGGCCCTGTTCGGCAAAAATGCGATCGATTCCGATGCCTCGGCGGTGCCGGGATATGTGGGCGGCAAATTGGGTTGGCCGCAGGTCTTGTTCGTGCGCAAATTCCTCTCGCTGACGGCCGATGCCGCCAAAGTCGAGCGGATGACCGAAGACGGATACGATGTCTGTGAAATTCCGCTTCCCGGAGTGGTCTCCGTGGTCAAGGAAATCAACGAACCCCGGTTGCCGTCGTTGAAGGGAAAGATGAAGGCCAAAAAGGCGCCGATCACAGTACTGACCGCCGCCGACCTGGGGATTGACGTCACCTCGCCGACCACCATCGCGCAGTCGTCGCCGCCACCCGTACGCAAAAAAGGCGAAATCCTCGAGGGCGAACCCGAGGAAGTGGCGGCAAAATTGTTCGAGAAACTGCGGGCCGATCAAGTCATCTGATGATCTTGCTGTCGATACAAATAGGGTAGACGGAGTGAACAGGGCCGGGATGTCTACCTCGGTTCCCCGGTCTTTGTGCAATGCGCGGTGGGCGTTCAAAAGTCACGATCTCCGGTCGCCACCAACGAGCGAAAAAATAGCGGCCGACGGGGACGATGCAATCATCTACGCCGCGACGATCAATTCTATCGCGGAATTCGGCGGCTGGATTTTGGCGGCGAGGCGGAAGTGCTTGAACTATTAATACTTAAAGAATAGGTCGGCCGACACCCTGGCTGCAAGCCGTGATTCCCGTGAACGATGACCGGCCGGTTCCGATTAGTCCGGTAACACGTTCCTTGAGATTCAACCATCGGCCTGGCCGATCTCGGCCCGGGCCAATCGGCGATGAACTGATATTGACTTACGGCCGGATTATCGTATACTTGACAGCTTGGGTTGTAACAGATTGATGATTATTGAGGGTTTGAAAAAAAGGAGCAACTGGTGAAAGAATTCGCCGCCGAAGATATCCGCAATATTGGTTTGTTCGGCCACGGCGGTGTGGGTAAGACCTCGTTGGCTGAGGCCGTCCTGTATACCGCAGGGGTGACCAACCGCAAGGGTAATCCCGACGACGGCACAACTGTGTCGGATTATACCGAAGAAGAAATTAAGCGCAAGCTGTCGATCTCATCGGCGTTGCTCCATGCCGAGTGGAAGAATAAAAAAATTAATATTATCGATACGCCGGGTTACGCCGATTTTGTTGGCGAGGTTTGTGGTGCATTGACCGTTGTTGATCTTGCCTTGATTGTACTAAATGGCCCTTCGGGGATTGAAGTCGGCACCGACCAGGTGCACGAAATGATCACCGACCGCAAGGTGCCGTACGCGTTCTTTGTTAATAAGATGGACAAGGAACATGCCGATTTTGCTAAATGTCTGGGTCAGTTGCGCGAGAATTATTCCAACCGCGCGGTGGCCGTGACCTGGCCGATCGGTGAGGCGCTGGCCTTTGCCGGCGTCGTCGATTTAATTGAGATGAAGGGCTACAAGTTCGACGAGAAAGGCAATACCTCCGAACTGGAAATCCCGGCCGAAATCAAGGGGGCAGTCGATGAAGCGCGCTCGGCGTTGGTCGAAGCAGCCGCCGAGGCCGATGACGCCCTGTTGGAAAAGTTTTTCGACGCCGGAGATCTCTCGGCAGATGAACTCAAAGAAGGCCTGAAAAAAGGGATGGCTTCCGGTGCGCTCATACCGGTTTTTGCCGGTTCGGCCGAGCAGAATATCGGTGTTTCGACATTGATGGACATTATCGCGGGATATTTTCCCACTCCGCTCGACCATCAACCGGTTGTCGGCAAAAACCCCGACTCGGAAGAGAATGTCGAGGTCAATCAGCATGTGGCCGCTCCACTGTGCGCTTTTGTTTTCAAAACGGTTTCCGAACCACATGTCGGCGAACTGGCTTTCTTCCGGGTCTTTGCCGGCAAGATTGCCCCGGGAATGGAAACGGTCAACGCGAACAATGGTGAGAGTGAACGGATTGCCCAGATTTATGCGATGAATGGGAAAGACCGCGCAGAAGTCAGCTCGCTGGAGTGTGGCGATATCGGTGCAGTGGTCAAACTGAAAAACACCCATACCGGCAACACCCTCTGCGAGAAAAAACTCCAGGTCGTCCTGCCGGATATAGGTTTTCCGGCCCCCATTTTTGAAATGGCGGCCCGGGCCAAGTCCAAAGGCGATGAAGAAAAAGTCGCCACCGGCCTGTCACGGGTCCACGAGGAAGACCCCACGTTCTCGCACAAGGTTTTTCCCGAGTTGCATCAGACTATCCTTTATGGCCAGGGCGAGATGCATTTCGATGTAGTTATTTCCAAACTCAAACAGCGTTACGGTGTCTAAGTCGAACTGGAAAAACCGCGTATTCCCTATCGGGAAACGATCAAGGGTAAGAGCGAAGTCCACGCCAAGTATAAAAAGCAAACCGGTGGACGGGGGCAGTTCGGTGATGTGCATATTCGCATGAAACCGCAGCCGCGCGGGGCCGGTTTTGAATTTGTTGACTCGATTGTCGGCGGGGTGATTCCGTCGAAATTTATCCCCTCGGTCGAGAAAGGAATGATCGAGGCGATGAGTGAGGGCGCGCTTTCGGGTAATCCGGTGGTCGATGTCTGGGTCGAATTGTATTATGGCTCTTATCACGATGTCGACTCCTCGGACAATGCGTTCAAAGTCGCCGGCTCGATGGCTTTCAAAGATGCCTTCCTGCAGAGTAAGCCGGTCCTGCTTGAGCCGATCTACGAAGTTGTGGTCAAATGCCCCGATGATAACACCGGTGACGTGATGGGCGACCTTTCCTCCAAACGGGGGAAGATCCAGGGGATGGAGCCAATCGGCAACGGCAAAACCCTGGTCAAAGCCCATGTGCCGTTGGCTGAGTTGTATAAATACTCGGTGACCGTACGGTCCCTGACGCAGGGCCGGGGGGTGCATACGCAGAAGTTCTCGCATTACGAAGAAGTCCCCCGGGATATTTCGGCCAAGGTCATCGAGGAAGCCAAAAAAGAAAAAGAAGCCGCCGAGTCCTGAGGCGAGTCGGCGTTGTGATAATTTCCCAGCGGCCGCCGTGGTTTTTTCCCGGCAGGCTTGGCCGGGGGGGCGACAATGTATAATTCCGCGAAAACAGTGACCGCTGTACTGGTCATACTGGCAATCCTGGTTGTCTCGTCATCTGCTTTTGCCCAAATAGGTTTCACCGCTTATGGCGGCGGGGTTATTCCGACCGGCGAATTTTCCAAAATCGACTTGCAGCGTGTTCCTCCCAAGTCGGGGGCGACGAATGGACACTCTATCGGAGCAGGACTGGCCTTCCGATTCCGCATCAATGGGTACGGCGATGATCGCCGGGGTTTACATCCGCTGTTTATGTTTACCCTTGGTTACAGCGAGACCCAGTTCGGACATGATGTGCCCCCGGTTGTTTATAAACCTGAATCCGGCGACCAATCCCAATTTGATACGCCGGACAGCCGCATCCGGTTTCGCGGTGTCCGCGCCGGTCTGCGGACCGTTCTTTGGCCACATAATCCTGTTTCGGCCAGTGTGGGGTTGGGTTATCAACGCGGTAAGTTCAATATTCTCGATCATTCATTCAACGGCCCGGGGCCGGCCTCGGTCGGTCAGGTTGCCTCATTACCGGCAACGGTGATTACCGAGAGCGGCAATATCAGCGGTGTGTCGTTTCAGGCGGGGATCACGACCTGCGCCGACCGACCGGCGGTATTTTTTCTCGATTTAGTGCGGCAGATGGTGTTTACCAAAGACAGGCGGCTCGACCGCGAGTTCATTTGGCCGGATGAAACCGGTAGTGACACGATCGAGTTTGCCTCGAATTACCAGTGGTGGGAAATCCGAGGTGGGATTTTGTTTTTCCTGATGAATTGAGGTTTCCCACGCTCCACCAACCATTGATCTGTATCTTGCCCCGCCACGATTTGAGCATTATATTGGGTTATTGAGAACGGAATATCCTACTGGAGGTGCCCGATGTCCGGTCATAGCAAATGGGCCAGTATTAAGCATAAAAAAGGTAAACTTGATGCTCAGCGGGGCAAAGTATTTACCAAGTTGATCCGCGAACTGACTGTTGCGGCTCGGGCGGGCGGGGGAGACCCCGACGGCAACCCACGCCTCCGCACGGCAATTGCCACCGCTCGTGCGGCAAATATGCCTGCGGACAATATCACCAAGGCGATCCTGAAGGGTACCGGCGAACTGCCCGGTGTCACCTATGATGAGATTACCTATGAGGCCTACGGCCCGGGCGGGGTGGCGCTGATGATCGAGGTGGTCACCGACAACAAAAACCGTTCGGTTGCCGAAATCCGCCATATCCTGGATAAACATAACGGCAATCTCGGCGAGACCGGCTGTGTCAACTGGATGTTTTCCAAACAGGGGTTTATTCAGGTCGACGCTGAAGGGACTGATGAAGACACAGTGATGATGGCGGCACTCGACGCCGGGGCCACCGATGTTAAAACCGAATCGACGAGTTTCGATATCTATACCGAGCCGGGGGATCTCGAGACGGTCCGCGCGGCGGTTGAAGCGTCCGGGATAACCATCTCCAGCGCCGAAGTGGCGATGATCCCGCAAAATACGGTCAAAATGGACGAAAAACAGGCCGGACAGATTCTGAGATTGATGGAGTTTCTCGAGGACCATGATGATGTTCAGAAAGTGTACTCCAATTTCGACATCGACGATGAAATCCTCGAAAAACTTACGGCTGAGTAATTCATTGGAATATCGATGTGTTCCGGCCGCCGTATCCCGGCGGCCGTTTTTATCGCCGGAGGAAAGTGATTGCCTTTTACATCCCGCAGACCGTTCTGTATCTTAGCAGAGTGTGAGTGGAGAGACTGATACGACAATGAATTCCGACGGCAAAACAATCCTCGGTGTTGATCCGGGGATCGGTACGACCGGTTGGGCGGTGGTCGTGGAGGGTCCAACGGATACGCAACTGCTCAGCCACGGGTGTATTCGTCCCCCGCGCAAGGAGCCGACTGCGCAGCGGTTGCACCGGATATTTGCGGGCATCGGCGGGCTTTGCGGCGATTTTTCTCCGGGTGTGATTGCGTTGGAAGCTTCATTCTATGGGAAAAATGTCAAGTCGGCGCTGGTAATCGGGCAGGTGCGGGCGGCGGTGATGCTGGCGGCGGCCGAGGCGAAGATTCCGATTTATGAATATCCGGCGCGGCTGGTCAAACAAGCGGTCACCGGGCAGGGGCAGGCCGGTAAATCGCAAGTTGGGTATATGGTGAAAAACCTGTTGTCGCTGGCCGAACCGATCACGCCGGAGGATGCCGCCGATGCCGCGGCGATCGCCTTGTGTCATATCCTGCGGCGTGACAACATCGTGGCGACGGTGAATGGGAAATCATGATTACGTTTTTACGCGGAGATCTAGTCGAGAAAACGCCGGTAGCCGCAATCGTCGACGTCGGCGGGGTCGGGTATGAAGTCTTCATCCCTTTGTCGACCTATGAAGTTTTGCCCCGGGACGGTCAGCCGGTAAAAATCTACACGCGGATGATTGTGCGTGAAGATGCGCAGCAACTCTATGGCTTTGCCGCTGCCGATGAACGCGAAATATTCGATTTGCTGATCTCGATTTCCGGTGTCGGACCGCGGCTGGCGGTGGCGGTCCTTTCGGGGATGTCGGTCAATGCCTTCAAGCGGGCCGTTGGGGAGCGTAATGAGGCGGCGTTGACTGTGATTCCCGGGATCGGCAAGAAAACCGCCGGACGCCTGGTGTTGGAACTTTCCGAGAAAATGCGGCGCATGGGGATTGAGGCGGTGGCCCTGATCAGTGGTGGACAGGATACCACCGAAGATGAACAGGCGATTGAGGCATTGATCGCCCTGGGCCTCAATCGTGCCGAGGCGGCCACCCGTCTGGCTAAATCCAAGCTCAAGCTCGGTGCCTCGGCTGAGGCGGAAGAGTTAATCAAGGCGGCTTTGCGCGGTTAACCATGCCCGCCCGGTCGCAGGGTAAAAGATGATGAAAGATGAACAGGCGACAAAAGATACGCGGATTACGGCACCCGACCTGCGGGGTGATGATCTTGCGGTCGAGGCCTCGGTTCGACCGGTCAGTTTCGCCGAGTTTGTCGGTCAGACATCGTTGAAAGATAATCTTCGTGTTTTTATCGAAGCGGCACGCGGACGGGAGGAGGCACTCGACCATGTTCTCTTCTATGGCCCACCGGGGTTGGGCAAGACTACTCTGGCGCATATCATCGCGCGCGAAATGGGCACGGCGATCAAATGTACTTCCGGCCCCGTGCTCGAACGAGCGGCCGATCTCGCCGGCCTGTTGACCAATCTCGATGAGCGCGAGGTCATTTTCATCGATGAGATTCATCGGCTCAACCACGTGGTCGAGGAATTTCTCTATCCGGCGATGGAAGATTATCGACTGGATATTATGATCGATTCCGGTCCGGCGGCGCGCTCGGTCAAACTTCCCTTGAAAAAATTTACGCTTATCGGTGCGACAACCCGCGCCGGGTTGCTGACCTCGCCGTTGCGGGCGCGGTTTGGGGTGGTTGGTCGCCTCGATTTTTATCAAAGTGACGAACTCCTGCAAATTGTCAAACGCTCGGGGAAGATCCTTAAGATTGATGTCGACGACGATGGCGCTCACGAGATTTCCCGACGGTCGCGTGGGACGCCCCGGGTGGCTAATCGGCTTCTGCGGCGCGTACGCGATTTTGCCCAGGTGCGCGGGAGTGGGATCATTGACCGTGAAACCGCGCGCATGGCGCTGTCGCGGTTGAATGTCGACGATGTTGGCCTCGACGATATGGACAAAAAAATTCTGCTGACCGTTGTCGAAAAATTTAAGGGTGGACCGGTGGGGATCAATACGTTGGCTGTTGCCGTCGGCGAGGAAGGCGAGACTATCGAGGAGGTTTACGAGCCGTTTTTGATTATGGAGGGGTTCCTCGACCGCACGCCGCGCGGCCGTACCGCCACTTTGCGCGCCTACGAGCACTTGGGGATCAAACCCGGCGGACGGGGCGGCCAGCAACCGTTACTCTAATCATCCTCAGTCGTGTTCGGAGCAAAAAGCATTGGGTCGGCTTCTGATTATACTGGGCATCGCCCTGGTGTTGGCGGGCATCTTGTCAACATCTGCCGGCAAAATCCCGTTCCTGGGGAGACTTCCCGGCGATATCCATTTCCAGCGCAAGAATTTCAGCCTGTTTTTTCCCCTGGGATCATCGATTGTGCTCAGTGTTATTCTCTCGCTG
>JAJRUJ010000082.1 GCA_024277855.1 Candidatus Zixiibacteriota bacterium | reverse complement strand
TCACGGTTTCGGCGGCAATCGCGGGAATTACGATGACGGATGCGACGATCGGCGGAGTGAACATTCCGGTCGTACGGGTCGGCGTGGAGTTTGAGATCGGACGATTCCGACCTTCAAACGGACGTACGTCACCCGCAGGTTCCAGGAATTCGGCCGGGCAAGCGCGTATCGACAGGAGCCCTTTAAGAGATGAAACGCGATCTGTATTATTATCTTCGTACGAGAAAATATCTTTACAAGGCATGGATTGTCGTTCGATCCAGTATGGCGAAATCAGGATCTCCGCACTCAAGGCGGGATATTCACCTATACGAAGAAAAAGTAGATAGGAATCTTCGACATATACAGGATAGGCTTCGAACGCGGTCTTATGAGTTTAGTCAAGCTCGCGGGGTCGTACTCAGTGCCTCAAAATCACCTCGCCCGATCGTCATATCAAGCATCTCCGATAGGATTGTGCAAAGAAGCCTCCTTGAGGTTATTCAGTCTGATTTGACCAATATTCGCGCAGTGGTTGACCATCGAAAATCGTTCGGAGGAATAAAAGATCGTGGAGTCCGCCACGCCATCGAAGCAACCGTGAACGCGATTAGGAACGGATCGCGCTATTTCATAAAATCGGACATCAAGAAGTTTTTCTCAAATATCCCTCGTGCTATGGCGGTAACCGCATTGTGCAAACACTTGCCTGACAATTCACTCGACGATTTTTTGTTCTCCGCAACAACTGTTGAGCTAGATAATCTCGGATTATTACGCGAACAGCACCAAAATCTGTTCCCAAGCTATGAACTTGGAGTTGCCCAAGGCTGTTGTCTTTCGCCATTATTGGGGAATATTCTCTTGAGGGGTTTCGACGAGTTGACTAACACCGAGGACGTACTCTGTCTGCGATATATTGATGACTTTTTGATACTCGGTAAGAATGAAACCGAAATCCGAGAGGTTTTCGCGCGCGGGAAAAATGAACTTTGTAAGTTTGATTTGGATACTTACGATATCGACGATGGATCAAAAAAGGCGATTGCCGGCTGTACGCAACGGTCATTCTCTTTTCTCGGATGTGAGATATCCCCAGGATTTGTGCATCCGGGGAAGGAAAGTAGACAAAACCTCCTAAATAAAATAAAAAAGTTATTTACAGACAGCAAAAAGCGGTTTTTCACGACTCCCAAAAAGACGGAAGAAACATACGAGTATTCCCTCCTTTGCACTCTGGAGCAGGTTCATCGGGTCATTGCAGCATGGGGCAATCACTACGTCTTTTGTAATTCTCAGCAACTCTTCAACAGTCTGGATCAGAAAATTGATGAAATGCTGCGAAATTATCTCGGCTCTTACGCATCTCGAAGGGATCGCGCTGATCAGCAGGAGCGAAGAAGGATATTGGGCGTCCATCTCCTTACAGATTGCAATTCAAAACCGATTATCTAGATCCCAGTTTTTCACATTTGTGGAGGAAATCGGTACTCTCCCACAAAAAATCGGGGCGAGAGGATTTGAACCTCCGACCCCCTGGTCCCAAACCAGGTGCGCTAACCAGACTGCGCTACGCCCCGTTGAACCAAATTGAATTCATTTGTCCTACGTGCTATATATACTAATTCATCGGAATTCTCGTTACCCCTGATTTAATTTGACAGGCGATGCCCTTCTTGAAGGTGTAACCAATTGTCAGTCAATCAATTCCCGTAAATAAGCCGCCGCCTTTCGAAACGCCTGCCCGCGATGAGAATACCTGTTTTTCTCCTCTTCGGAGATTTCGGCGAATGTCTTGCCCGCTTCCGGAAAGAAAAACACCGGGTCATATCCAAATCCTTCACGGCCTTGCAGATCCGGCGTGATCCGCCCCTCGACACTACCCTCGAAAAACCGGATATCATCTTCGTTGAGCGCCAATGCCGCCACACAACGAAATCGCGCCGTGCGGTTTTTTTCAGCGACCCCGTCCAGTGATTCGAGCAGCTTCCGGTTATTGTCGGCAAACGAACACCCCGGCCCGGCGAAACGAGATGACAATACACCCGGTTTACCGCCCAGATAATCGACCTCCAGGCCCGAATCGTCGGCCAGCGCCGGTATACCGGTTGCGCGGAAAATTTCGATGGCTTTGATTATCGCGTTCTCTTCCAGTGTCGTGCCGGTTTCGTCCGGATCGGGGAAATCCGAAAAATCGGCCGCAGTCAATAGTTCAACATTGAGGCCGGCCATGATCTTGGTGATTTCACGGATCTTGTGGATGTTGTTGGTGGCCAAAACAAGTTTCATCGAGACGCTCACTCCGGTTGGGGAATTTCCACACCGTAACGGGAGATGTCTATCTGAGTGACTGTGCCGATCTCACGGCCGAGGAATAACCGCCCGACTTGCGCAAATTTGCCGGGAGTGTCCGAGACATAAAACCGGTGAATGCCCCGCCGGTCTTCGTCACGGTAATGCCCGTCGGCGATGAGCCGACGTTTGACCTCGGCAGCAGTCGATGCGCCCGAATCGATAATTCGCACATCCTCGCCCATCTCCTCGGCAATTACATTTTTCAGCAATGGATAATGCGTACAGCCCAGTACCAGTGTGTCGATATCGAGTTTTTTCAACGAGGCCAGATAATCGGCAACAATCAATTTTGTCGCGGGGCGGTCGAGATATCCCTCCTCGGCCAGCGCAACAAACAACGGACAGGCTTTGCCGGTAACTTTCAGTGACGGGTCGATTGCCTCGATTGCCTCGGCGTATGCCCCCGAAGCGATTGTCCCTTCGGTGCCGATAACGCCGATTCTCTTGTTTTGGGTGGCCTCGGCCGCTGTGCAGGCAACCGGCTTGATTACCCCGATCATCGGTACCGGGCAGTCCGGCCCGATATTTTCCAACGCCATTGCCGAGGCCGAGTTGCAGGCCACTACGATACATTTGACTTCATGCGACAACAGAAAATCGACGATTTCTCCGGCATACCCGGTGACTACCCGGGGCGAGCGAATGCCATACGGCCAGCGGCCCGTGTCGCCGAAATAGACGATATCATCAGCGGGGCAGGCCTTTTCCAACTCGTTATAAACAGTCAGCCCGCCGACACCGGAATCGAAGATGCCGATTGGTTTGTTTCTCATCTCGTGGAATCTCGACCAAAAAGGCGGCGGGCGATCACCCGCCACCCGAATTGTTATACACTATTTTGTCTCTTCGGGATTCACAATTTTTTGTATCTGCCCGCTAACCCACTCCACCTCTTCAGACCCCGGGTATTTCGCCAAAAACTTCTTATAGTATTCCAGGGCTTTTATGCTGTCGCCCGACTTGCTATATATATACGGAATATAAATCTCGGCGTCCTCAAGAAGATCCGATTGGGGGTATTTCTTCACCAGGGCCAGGAATCCTTTGATCGCCTCGGCATATTTCTTTTCCCGATAGTCCAGATATGCCAATGAAAATGTGCCGTCATCGGCCAGGGTTGCTCTATTGGTGTCCAGCTCGATCACGCGGCGATAATACCCCCGTGCCTCGTCATATTTTTTGCGTGCCGTATATTTTTCCGCAAGGGCATACTGCAACTTAGGGTCGTTTGGCGCTTTGGCCGCGCGTTTGAGATAGTCGTCGAGGGTGTTGATCCCGGCAAGAAAATTGTTCATCTCGATTAGAAACGAATCGGCCGGGAAATATCCCAACAGCCGGTCGACTTCTTTACCGTCAGGGGTGAAAAGGATCGTCGTGGGATGTCCGCTGATCCCCAGGCTTTGCTCCAGTGAACTATCGACAAGCCCGTTGACACTCGCAAAAACCATTTTCTCAGAAAACCCGACCACGGCCGGGTCGGTGAAGGTCGTTGAGTCCATCACCTTGCACCATTTTCAGGTGGGGGTCCAAAATTGGACCACGAGGTGCTGCCCGGTATTCTTCGCCTGAGCGACTGCGTCATCGAAAGACTTGACCCAATTGATCGGGCTGTCGGTGAGGTCCCCGGCGGAAGCGGCGGCGGCCAGTACGGCACAAAAAATCACCGTGATAGTTGCCTTGCGCATATTGCCTCTCCTGGATCGGTAAATAGTCGCCCGACACGCTCAGCGGTCGGGATCGTTGTCAGTTGGAATATATCCATGTGAGGTATCATCATCCCCCACCGTTTGCCGGCGAATTCCTTCGGCTTCCTCAAACTGCTTCTCGTCCACCCAAATTTCCGCATCACCCGCGCCGGTCACTGCACCCAGCCCATGGGCCACCCCCCGGCCAAAAAACCGTCCCCGGTATTTAACCACGCTGGCGATCCCTTCGTTGCGCAGTGTCTCATTGAGAAATTCGGCCGCCGGGCGGGATGTGGCGATATACAAAAGCTTCCATTTGCGTTCGCCCTCATCCGGCGATTCAAGCCCTTGCTCGGCAGGCAGCGCCTCAACCAGTGCCGCCCCGCAGTCGGGACAGGTCTCCGCACCCTGTTTATACTCAAATTTACACTTTGGGCAAAATGGCAAGCTGTCCATCCTTTGCCAAATACATCAAGAAAACCGTCGATCTGAGGACCGATGAACCGACGACTGCCGGTCAACCGCTTTATTCACCGACCGCCGCCGGGACCGTAGGAGCAATCGCCTGCAACAACTCTACGAATCGATCAAGTTGCTCGCGGGGGTGTTTTTCGGTCACACAGACCAGTAAGGCATTAGTCTTATCCGGGAAATACCTGGCCAACTCAATACCGGGGACGATACCACGGTCGGCCATCGCGTCGATTAACTCACCGGCGGGCACCGGACAATCGACCACAAATTCATTAAAAAACGGGCCGGGAAATGCCGGCGAGAAACCGTTCAGCCCGGCGATCCGTTCGGCCAGATAATGAGCGCGACGAGTGCAGAGTTCCGCCAGCGCCTGCAATCCCCGCCGTCCGATCAAGGCCCCGTAGATTGCCGCCCTGGTGGCCAGCAGCGCCTGTGCGGTACAGATATTTGAAGTGGCTTTTTCGCGACGGATATGTTGTTCGCGGGTTTGCAGGGTCATTACATATCCGGGCCGGTCCTGCGAGTCGACGGTCCGACCGACAATCCGGCCGGGGATTCGTCGGACGAATTCTTTTTTTGCTGCCAGTAGTCCCAATAACGGGCCGCCAAAACTCGGTGGGTTGCCCAGCGGCTGTCCTTCACCGACGGCAATGTCCGCGCCTGCCTCGCCGGGTGTCTGACACAGCCCCAGGGCAATCGGCTGAAAAACATGAATCAACAACCCGCCCGCTTTATGGATCGCTTCTTCGATCTGTTCGAATTTCTCCAGTTGGCCGAAATAATTCGGCGACTGGATAATGATGCAGGCAGTCTGTTCGTTGATCAGTTTGCCGGCAGTGTCAAGGTCAGTGACGCCGTTTTCTTCGGGTACCCGGTCGATGACTACGTCCCGGCCCTGGGTATAACCCAGCAGCACTTCGCGGTATCGTGGGTTTACTGTGCCGGAGATGATAATATGATTTCGTCGCGTTACCGCCGTTGCCACCAATGCCGCTTCAGCGACCGCCGACGCCCCGTCATAGAGCGAGGCATTGGCGACATCCATCCCGGTCAACCGGCAAACAATGCTCTGAAACTCATAGGTCGCTTGTAATGTTCCCTGGGCCACTTCCGGCTGATAGGGCGTGTAGGCGGTATAAAACTCCGACCGCGCAGACAAAAAATCAACCGCCGCCGGTACATAATGGTCGTAAACTCCGCCGCCCTGAAATGAGACCAGTGTATTGGCCGCAGAGTTCTTGCTTGCCAGTTCCGCCAGATGGGCGGCCAGTTCAACTTCAGACAATCCCCGGCCGACCGCCAGCGGTGAGTCCAGGCGCAGGTTGCCGGGAATCGTCTTAAGCAGTTTTTCGATCGAATCAACACCGATCTCGGCAAGCATCTCGCGCCGGTCTTCCGGCGTGTGCGGAACATACGTCATAAATATCCTCTGCCGCCCGCCATCCCGACAGGAGGCCATCGTCGCAATCAGGCGCCGATGAGTTCTTTATATTCAGCGGGTGACATCAAGCTGTCGAGTTCGTCGGCAGCGGAGAACTTGATCTTGATCATCCAACCCTTGTCATATGGCTCGGCGTTGACGATTGCGGCGTCATCGATCACGTCGTCGTTGCGGGCTTCAATCGTCCCCGAGAGCGGTGAAAACAACTCCGCCACGGCCTTGACCGCTTCGATCGTGCCAAACGGCTGGTCCTTCTCGACCGTGTCGCCGACTTCAGGGAATTCCACAAAAACAATATCGCCCAATTCTCCCTGGGCGTAATCGGTGATCCCCACCGTGCAGATATCGCCGTCGACTTTCACCCATTCATGTTCTTTGGTATACTTCAAATCATCGCGAATCATAATTCCTCCACTTCAATTGGCCTCATGGCATCCGCACTAAGAAATACTCCTGTAGTCGGGAAGGCAATGGTCGTTAGGTAATTTATTGACAGGGTGACACAGTTCCTGGAGTTATCCGAGATTACGAGCCGGGCACTGCCGGGGCGGACTTGACCTCCTCAGGGGCGATCAACTCCGGGAGGTATTGTTCCATGAAGGACGTATCATATTCTCCGGCAATGAATACCTTGTGATCGACAACCCGCTTATATAAATCAATGGTGGTCGGGATCCCCTCGACGATAAACTCATCCAGCGCGCGGCGAAGTTTGCGCAGGGCCTGATCGCGGGTCTTGCCATGGACGATCAGCTTGGCGATCAACGAATCGTAAAACGGGGGAATCACGTATTTTGCGTAGGCGTGCGTGTCCACCCGGATCCCATGTCCGCCCGGCACATGGAAACTGGTAATCCGGCCCGGACCGGGGGCAAAATTCCGCAGCGGGTCTTCGGCGTTGATGCGGACTTCCACCGTATGGCCCTGACAATTGACATCTTCCTGCCGCAACTCCAACTCTTCACCCGCCGCGACCCGGATTTGCTCTTTGACCAGGTCGATGTCGGTCTGCTCCTCGGTGACCGGGTGCTCAACCTGGATGCGTGTGTTCATCTCCATGAAATACAGACTGCCCTGCCCATCAAGCAGGAACTCGACTGTGCCGGTCGAATAGTAGCCAACCGCCCGCGCGGCCTGGACCGCGGTTTCGCCGAGCGCCTGTCGCAGGACCGGATTGACCGCCGTCGAGGGTGACTCTTCGATCAGCTTCTGATGCCGCCGTTGTACTGTGCAGTCGCGTTCACCCAGATGGATGATATTGCCCTGCATATCGCCGAGCACCTGGACTTCGATATGACGCGCTGATGTCAGGTATTTTTCCAGGTAGACTGTCGGATTCCCGAAAGCAACCTCGGCTTCGGCCTTCGCCGCCGGCAGATTTTTTTTCAACTCCCCTGCATTGGTACAGACCCGCATCCCGCGCCCGCCGCCGCCGGCCGCGGCCTTGAGAATCACCGGATAACCAATTTCCCCGGCCAGGGAGAGGGCCTCGTCGATTGAGGTCAACGGGTTTTCCGACCCCGGGGTCACCGGGACATCGGCCTCGATCATTTTCTGCCGGGCCAGCGCCTTGTCGCCCATATCACGGATGACCGACGGCGATGGTCCGATAAAAACCAGATTGCAGGAGGTGCAGATTTCGGCAAACTCGGCGTTTTCGGCGAGAAAACCATAGCCGGGATGGATCGCCTCGGCGTTGGTGACCTCGGCAGCGGCAATGATCCGCTTGGCGTCGAGATATGATTTTGCCGGCGCCGGAGGACCGATACAGACATCCTCGTCGGCAAAACGTACGTGCAGAGATTCAGCGTCGGCTTCGGAGTACACCGCGACGGTCTTAATGCCCATCTCCCGACACGCTCGAATGATGCGCAGGGCGATTTCACCGCGATTGGCAATCAATATCTTCTTAAACATTGTTCCGGCCTATCTTTGACGACGTCACTCGTGTCACAATTGCCCGGTATACGGATTGGCGGCAAAGTATTTGCAAACTTTCCGTATCCTGCTCGTGTAAGTTTAGTGTGAGGGGGCAGCGGGGGCAACTCAAATCGCCCGATTCCCGCAAATTGCCTCTTGCCTTTTACTGTGTGGCGCGCAAGATTGCGCCCGAATGGAGTTTAACTCATGAGGTGATCAGTGGTGCATAAACTAATGATCTTTATTGACGGTTCTAATCTCTATCACGAGACAGATCGCTATCACAAAGGCACTCGTATTGACTTTGAAAAATTGCGGGAATCACTATCGTCGGGCTTTGATCTTGTGCGGACATTCTACTATGCCTCGCGGCCGGCGGTGGCCACCTCCGAACAGGAGGGATTTTTCAAAAAAATGGGGTACCTGGGTTTCAAGACGAAAATCAAACCATTGCGGGAATCGATGTCTGAAAACGGCCGCCGCGATGTGCGTGAAAAAGGCGTCGATGTCGCCCTGGCGACCGACTTGGTGGCCAATGGGATGCGGCGATCATTCGACTGGGCGATTGTTGTTTCCGGCGATCAGGATTTCTGCGAGGCGATCGAGCAGGTCCAGTCTCAGGGTCTGCGGGTTCAGGTGTCATTCTTCCGGCACGCGATGGCCGATGAACTAAAACTTAAGGCCGACAAGTTCACGTATCTCGATGATATTGTTGATCAAATCATCATTAATCGGGCGGTCGGCGACCCGCGCTATGAACCGGCCTTTGAAGAGAAAAACGAGAGCATTTGAGCGGCGCTTTCTCGATAGGTCACGAAAAAACCGGCCGGGAGGAATCCCGGCCGGTTCGTGTTTGTTTCTTCTCTGAGGTGTCTCAGCCGTTTGTCTGGACCGACACATCCGACCAGCCCCGATCGGAAGCGCCGGTAATCCCACGGACCCGCAGATCGAAGTCGTCGGGATTCGAGGCCTGATGCATCGCCTCTTCATAGGTAATCATGTTCTGGCGATACAACTTCATGATCGACTGGTCGAACGTCTGCATGCCGTATTGGACCTGCCCGTTTTCGATCAAATCGTGAATCGTGCTGGTTTTGTCCTGATCCAGTAATGCGTCGCGGATCGCCGCGGTGCCAATCAGCACTTCCACCGCCGGGGCACGGCCCGGGCTGTCGCAACGCGCAAAGAGCCGTTGCGAAACAATTGCTTTAAGCGTGCCGGACAAGAGCAGGCGCACTTGTTGATGCTGATGCGGTGGGAAGAACGAGACGATACGGGTGATCGTTTCGACGGCATTAAGCGTATGGAGCGTCGTTAACACCAGGTGGCCGGTATCGGCGGCGCTCAGGGCGATCGACATTGTCTCCAGGTCGCGAATTTCACCGATCAAAATCACATCGGGGTCCTGCCGGAAAGCATGCCGCAACGCCGCGGCAAATGACGCCGAATCGCCGCCGACTTCGCGCTGGCAGATGATCGACTTGTTGTTCTTATAGATATATTCGATCGGGTCTTCAATCGTCAGGATGTTGCAGGCGCGGGTGTCGTTGATTCGCTCGATCATCGAAGCGAGAGTCGTCGATTTTCCTGAGCCGGTCGTGCCGGTGAGCACGATCAGGCCGCGCCGTTCTTCACACAGATCCTTGATTACTTCGGGCAGGTTCAGTTCTTCAAATTACGGAACAATGGTATTAACCGCACGGATCGCCATCCCCGGGGTTCCCCGCTGGCGATACAAATTGACCCGGAATCGACCCATTTTGGATACCGAAAGCGCCAAGTCCATTTCATGCTGGGCATAGTAGCGTTTCAATTGTTCCTCGGAGAGGATTTGCTTGACGAATTCGTCGAGTTGTTCGGGGGTCAAGCTGTCAGTCTCGATAGCGATCAACTCACCGTCGACCCGTAAGGTCGGGGGAATACCCGCGCGCAGATGCAAATCCGAGGCCTTGCGGTCAGCCATTTCTGATAGTAATTGCTTCAGATTCATTGATATACTCCCGGTCGCAGACTAACGATTTCGCCGCGGTTCCCAGCAGGGGCCGGTTCGACTTACTTTTCTATTATCGGCGAAATCTGTGAAGGATTGACCGGACAATACCTGTATGAATTGCAGAGGAAAAGTCATGATCTCCGGAGAGTTCGATTTCCACCCGACAGGAAAACCAGTCTGTGGTCATGCCTTGTGAGGTTCGGTACTGCAAAACAAAAGCCCCCGGAATACGGGGGCGGGTAGTCTTGGAATAATAGTGGTCCGTACGGAATTAATTCGGCTCGATATAAAACAGCGGCTGGCCGTATTCCACCGGTTCGCCGTTTTCCACCAGTATTTGTTTGATCACGCCGGTTACCTCGGCCTCAATCTCGTTCATCAGTTTCATCGCCTCGATAATGCACACCGTATCGCCGGTTGATACCCGGGTGCCGGACTGGACAAACGGGTCGGAATCGGGAGAAGGAGCGCTGTAGAAGGTGCCGACCATCGGCGAGGCAATCTCAATCATATTTGACGGTTTTTCCGTTTCCGTCGTTGGTTCAGGCGTTGGAATCGTTGCCGGGGGAGGTGTTGTTGTTGGCTGTGCCGGAGTATCGATCAGCACACTGGTCGTTGGACCATGGCCGTTCGAATTGATTTTTTTGGTGATTCGGATTTTCTGGAAGAACCGCGAAATTTCCAGCGATTCGACATCGCTTTCTTCCACGATTTTGATCAACCGGCGAATTGTCGATTCCCGCATATCGAAACCCCCTCACAGTAGGGCAACGGATTTTTCATCCTGTAAAAAGTGAACGGCATCTTCACACGCGGATCAACGCGCGTTCGGCCTGGGTCAGTATTTTGACTCCCCGGGGCATCACGACAACATCGTCTTCGATGCGCACCCCGCCCCAACCCTTGAAATAAACGCCGGGTTCGACGGTGACCACCATATTCCGGGCCAGCGTATCGGTCGATTGAGGGCCTAAACCCGGCCCTTCATGCACAAACATCCCGATCCCATGGCCCAGCCCGTGACCAAAGGCCTTTTTATGGCCGGCGCGCTCGATCACTTTTCGCGCGGCGGCGTCGGCGGCGACCCCGGTTATCCCGGCTCTGATTTTATTCAACGCGGCTTTCTGTGCCCGCCGCACCAGATTATACACTTTCAGTTGACGGCTGGTCGGCTTGCCGACCACCACTGTTCGGGTCATATCCGAAACATATCCTTTATACGTCGCCCCAAAATCAAGCGTGACAAAATCACCTTTGTCGATTTTTTTGGTCGACGCGATGCCGTGGGGCAGGGCCGCCCGATGACCAGAGGCGACAATTGTCTCGAATGCCGGGTTTTCCGACCCGGCCATCTTCATCGTATATTCAAGCTCGGCGGCAACTTCCATCTCCCGCACCCCGGGCTTGATATATTCGAGCACTTCATAAAACCCCTGATCGGCGATTTCGGCGGCCTTCTGGATTGCCGCAATTTCGTCGGCATCCTTAACCATCGCCAGCGCCTCGACCACACCGGTGGCATCGGCAAACAGCGCCCTGGACAGTGTATGGCGCAGTTTGCCGAAAGTCGCGTGGGTCACATAATTGGCCTGAAAACCAATCTTGAGCCGTGGCTGACCGGCCTCGGTGTGTTTGGGCAGGTTTTTCAGCAGGTCCCGCTGGTCAACGATGACTTTTGCGCGGCGCACTTCTTTTTTCGCTTGCTCGGTATAGCGAAAATCGGTGAAAAAATACGCTTTCTTCGCCGTGACAAACATCAGGCCATTTGAACCGGAATACCCGCAGAGGTAACGAACATGGGGCAGATGGCTGACTAAGATCGCGTCGAGGTTTTCGGCCACAAGTCGTTTGCGCAAGTTGGTCAGTCTGGTTGTGTAATTGGCTGCTTTCACCGTTTGTCTCCCGTAATAACTCGAGCCGCCCGTGCCACGGCGGGATACCCTATCGACCGGAGCCGACTTCACCATTCGGCCTCTAAATAGGCCCCGCACGAACAGGCAGTCAAGGCAAAAACCAGTCACCGGGAGTATGCACACAACAGAACAGATTGTCGTTAAACAAAATATCCGATCCGTTGGTAACACTTTTCCGCGCCGGTAATTACCCAAAATGGCGTAATAAGCCGCCCTTGACAGTCATAGAGTTGCAGGATTGATGACTCCCGGTTCGGAATGTCGGTAAAAATTCGGAGATTATCCAAGATGTGGACGAGTATTCGATTGTTGGTAAAACCGGTTTAGTTTTTCGGCAAATGAGAGCGCGCCGGGATTATGGCCGGGAAAAGTCGTGATTGCAATCTCCAACGGAATGCTCTCCGATTTGTCAGTCGGCCCGGGGCGACACAATTCGATCATTTCTCTCAGGCGGCGGGCAAAGGTTCCGGCGCCGTCGGCGCCGGTTTCTACCAGCAACACGGCAAACCGGCCGCGCTCCACACCGGAAACAACATCCGATACCCGGGTATTCACGCGCACCGTCGCGGCAAAATCGGTCAATGCCGCAAATGATTTTCCGTCATCCGGGGCAGGGGTTTGCCCGTCATCGCGGGTATCACCGACAATAATAAGCGACAGGAATTGACGGTATCGTTCGGCCCGACGGAGTTCCTGGGCGGCGCGGGCCGAGAAGGTTCGGTGACTGCGAGTCAGGTTTTCCAACTGGTCGGGGAGGTCGGCCGCCAGGGTGCGTGACCAATACCGTCCGCCGGCAAATTTTTCTTTGTCGGAATATATCATCGCCAGGGTATCCGCCGTCGTCCGCCACAATTTTGGCCACCACGAACGTAATACCGCAGAATCAGCAACATCTATGCCGCCGATTCACGCAGGAGAGATCAGAATCTTGGCAGCCAACGTATCTCCTTAAAATATATTGCCTTACCGTGTTGCTGTCGTCGTCGCCCGTCGACTAACTCCGGCATACCGGAGTGATACAAGCGAAGAATTCGAGGAAATTTCGCGGGAGGTAAGCCGATCTGCGCAAGGGCTTACACCTTGAGCGCAAGAGACTGCCACCGACGGCAATCGCCGGTTTTTGGCGGGGAAACCCGCCGGGGGAGGAAGTTAGAGTTCGCTGGCCGAGAGGCCGTACTCTTTAATTTTGTAGAGCAACGAGCGATATGAGATTTCCAGTACTGCGGCCGCTTTACGCCGGTTCCAGTTGGTTTTTCGCAGGACTTCACTGATCAGCGACATTTCCTCTTTGGCCACCGCCGCACCGACTCGTTTTTTCAACGAATAGCGATGATTGTCTGATCCAGTGGGTGTTGCGGGATTTATTGTTGTCGTTGCCTCAGCCGATCCGGTCGGGATGGCCACCGGCGTATGGCGACGAAGGATATCGTCGATGATTCCCTCGTCATCGCGAACTACTACCTGTTTGATCAGGTTTTCCAGTTGGCGTACATTGCCCGGCCAGGGGAAAACGAGCAGGTTGTTCATGACTTCCGGTGAAAGTCCGCCGAAGCTCCGGTGATATTGCGTGTTGTATTTTTTGATGAACAGTTCGCACAACAAGGGGATATCATCGGCGCGTTCGCGTAACGGCGGCATATTGAGTGTAATCTCATTTAGTCGGTAGTACAAATCATCACGCATTTCCCGATTGGCGATTGCCTCTTCAAGATTGCGATTTGTGGCGCAGACAATGCGGATATCGACTTTAATATTGTTCACCCCGCCGACCCGGACAAATTCCTGTTGCTCAAGCACCTGCAACAATTTCGATTGCAAGTCTATCGGCATTTCACCAATTTCGTCGAGGAAAATTGTGCCTTTGCTGGCGACTTCAAACCGTCCCGGTTTTGTGCGGTGCGCACCGGTGAATGCCCCTTTCTCATAGCCGAATAATTCGGCTTCCAGCAAATCGCGCGGGATTGCTGCGCAATTAACCTTGGTGAACGCCTCGTCTCGACGTGAGGAAACATCATGGATCAGCCGCGCCACGATCTCCTTGCCGGTGCCGCTTTCGCCCCGGATCAACACCGTTAGTTCGCTGTCCCCGATTTCCTCGATCAGGTTTTTAATTTTGACCATCGGCGGCGTGTCACCGATCATCCGATCCAGCGGGGAGGACGAACTATTGAGCTGGCTTTGGAGTTCTTCAACTTTTTCTTCGAGTTCGCGCTTGCGCAGGATGTTGCGCAGATGAATCTCGACTTCTTTAACATCGAACGGCTTGGTGATAAACTCAGCCGCGCCCAGCCGAATCGATTCGACAACGTTCTTCGTCTCGCCATGGCCCGAAAGCATTACCACGTCGGAGAAACCGTCGGCGGCTTTGATCTTCTGCAAGACCTCCAAACCGCTCATTCCCGGCATCTGAATATCCAGCAAAATTAATTCAGGTCGCTCTTTGGAGGCCACCTGGATACCTTCCACGCCGTCGCGTGCGGTGAAAATATTAAACTCCTCGGCCATTCCCTCGGAAAGAATCCAGGATACCTTCGGATCATCATCGATTATCAGCAATTTTACGCTGTTTTTCACTGCCACCCCTTTGCGCAAATGTGGCCATCTATTGCAGATATCGGAAGCCGAAGGACCGGGCTTAACCTCCGATTGGCACCGACTTGCGAAGGGTAGATCGGCAATATCCTGTAATGCGGCGGATTGCCGCCTCGCAAGTTACCATCGACGGAGAGCAGGTGGGTGTGATGTAGCGGGTTTGCAGGGAAATTGCACACCGGCGTCCGGTTAGGTTTGCAACGGGAAAAGCAGGCGGAAAACTGTGTGTCCCGGTTCAGATTCGACCTCGATTGTTCCCTCATGGGCCAGGACGATCCGCTCGACAATCGCCAGCCCCAAACCAGTGCCGTTTTCTCGCGTTGTATGATATCGCTCGAAAATCCGGGCGAGGTCTTTCCGGGGGATGCCGCAACCGGTGTCACAGATTTCCAGGCAGATACTGTCGGTCCCGGTTGCCGGATCACGGCGGACATCGGCGCGAACGGTTAACGTTCCCCCGCCGTCCATACTCTCGAAAGCGTTCAGAATCAAATTGAGTAAAACTTCCAGAATTTGGTTCTCGTCATGAAAAAACGGCGGCAGTGTTTCGTTGACCTGGACATCGATCGTCAGGTTTTTCTCGTGGGCGTCTTTAGTGACCATTCGCAATGCCCGATCGATTACCGGCTTGAGCGGCCTTTTTTTAGTCAGGTATTTTTTGGGATTGGAAAAGTCGACTAATTCGGCAACCAGCGCCGCCAGACGGTCGATTTCACCCTCGGTAGATTCGAGCACTTCATTGGTTTTCTTGCTGGTTTTGTGCTTGGTCCGCACGATTTGCAGGGCGCCTTTGACATTGGTCAACGGTTTGCGTAGATCGTGAGAAATTTCTGAAATCATCTTGCCCATCGTCACCAGCCGCGAGGCATTGAGCATGGCCTTCTTGCGCTCATAGAGCATCGCCGCCTGGGCGGCGGCCAACCGGACCAACCGCGTACTATGATCATCAAAGGCCTGGGGCCGAAGCGACAATAACACAATCACTCCGCGCAGGGCCGTCACCCCGTCGCCGCCCTCACCAACCGGTGTGACCAGAATCGATTCCGGGGCGATTCCCGGTGAAATGGCCTGCAGAAAGGACTTCCGAACATGCGCAATAATCGCATTCTCATCGGTGCAATTATTGTCCGGCGGCTCGATTGTCAAATCGCCCTGCCGTAATAGATCACCCCAGTCGCTGTCGATCCGCACCGCGACAAATTCGCCGGTGTCGGGATTGGGCTCGAGCCAGATTTTGGCCTCGCAGTCCACGAGCGCGTCGAGGCCGTTGAAGATAATCTCAGCCATTTTATCGGGGCTGGTTACGGTCGGGATTTTCCGTGAGATTTCATAGAGGGCGGTAATTTCGGCCAGTTTGCGGCGGTTTTTCTGAAACTGTTCGGCATCGTCGAGCGCCACCGATGCCTGTGCGGCGAACGTACGCAACAGGCGCAGGTCCCACTTCGTAAACGGCTCGCCGTCCGATTTGTCCGAGAGGTTGATTACACCGACTATTTTGCTCGGCGTTTTCAAGGGTACCGACAGCAGTGATTTGGTGACATACTGCTGACGGTTGACATGGCCGAACATTTCGTTGCTTTCAACATCATCGATCTTTAACGCTTCACCGCGCCGGGCCACCCAGCCGGCGATCGAATCTCCGACCGGCAGGGTGATGTCACGCAGGTTCTCGGTCTGCGCGCCGACTGCGGCCTTGATCGAGAGTGATTCACCGCCGTCTTCAAGCAGCATGATTGAACCGTGGCGGGCCAGCGTGACCCTGGTCGCCAGCTTAAGGATTGTTTCCAATAAAACGGAAATCTCGTCGGTGGAGGACAAGACCGCCGCGGCGTCGGCCAGGGCATTTAACTCGGCGATGCGCCGTGACAGGTCGATATTTCTTTCATGCCCGGATTCGAGCAGTTTGCTTTTGGCGCTCCGGAGCCGGTTGTGTTCCATCGCCCGCTGGATTGCCAGTCGGAGTTCGATCCGGTCGAGCGGCTTGATTAAAAAATCATCGGCGCCCTCTTTTACCGCGGTAATCACTGTCTCAACGCCGGGTGCGGCGGCGGTGACGATCACCGGGCAGTCGGGATACCGACGGCGAATCCGACGCATAATCGCGAAGGTGTCGATCTGCTCGCTGCCTGCCTCAATCAATGCGGCCTGAAAGCTTTGCTCGGTCAGCAGACGGAAAGCCGAATCGGTGGTTACGGCATACTCGATGCCGATCCGGTCGGTGGGGAATACATCGGAAATCGTATGGCCATGCTCGTTTTCGGAGTCGACCACCAGCACTCGTACATTGCCCGGGGGGTCGGGCGCGGTAATCGACGACCGCCGATTGATCCCGGGACGAGTGGTCATATTCTGTTCCATCGATCAGACCTGCTTTCTCCAATGCAATAATCCGCCGCCTGCTAATTATATCGGCGGACAAGCAGAAATGAACAGCCGGACTGCCGACCGGAATGCCTGTCCAAACGAGAATTACGCCGGGGAATCGATAATTGGTCTGAGATACAGAACAGAGTACTCAATCATTCGCCTGTTGGAGCAGGAGGTTTTCCATCGCGAGGGCGATCAACGCGGCACAGGCGGCAAACAGCCGAAGATCATCGGCCGAGTATGCGTCTCCTGCCGGTCGTTTGGTAAGGAAAATCAGGCCGAGAAAACGCTTACGTCCCCGCAGGGGCAATACCAGGTGGCAGCCCAGTCGGCGGAGAATCGCCCGCTTTTTCGAGCGCGGCCCGGCCTTGCCGACCAAGTCCGAGATTTTAATCGGTTGTTCGATTTTGGCCAATGCAGTATAGACCGGATCGTTGGCATTAAAATGCAGATCGTCGGGTTCATCCGGTTCGATCCCCGCCCAGGCCTGCAAGGTCAAACCGGCCGCGTCAAGGTCCTCGGCGGCCGTCACCGCAACGCCGGCCGCGCCGGTTATTTCATGGGTCAATTGTACGGCGGAGTTAAGGAAAGTCTGAAGATCGTTCGTGGCGCGTAACCCGCCGCCGGCCAGGCAGAGATGTTCCAGGGTGACAATTCGCCGGGCCAGGCGGTCGTTTTGGGCAAACAACTCATCTATGCGCTGATGGATACCGGTCTGTAACTCATCCAACACCGATGATACTGCATAACGGCCGGAATTATGCCGGAATAGTTCCATCGTCATACCCCGAAATTCATGCCCCGCCGGTTTTAATTTTTGCCTCGTGCGGGTTTTCCTCGCCCTGCTCTTCCAGCCCCTGATACTTGGAGGGACACTTGACCAGCAGTTGGTTGGCCTCAAACCGATCGTCCCGGTAGCGGCCGATTGCCACCACGCTACTGGCTTGCTCGAAATTGCCGGGCACCAAACCGGCATAACTGACCTGCATGATATTGCCGGATTCATCGGTAATCGGGAATTGCAGGGTCCCCGAAGAGAGGTCGTAATTCACATGCTCCTTGACAATCTCACCCATCACCTGGCAGTTACGATTCAGTTGCCGGGCTTCGTCATAGTCGACATAGGCCGTCAACGACCCCTTAAATGCGGAGAAAGCCAGCAGCACCGCGATCAGGATGATCGCCCCACCGATAATCAGTCGCTTATTCATTTCTTTTCCAGACGTTTGATCCCGTGGTCGAGCTTGAGCAGATAGATAAATAACCCTGCCCAGGTCAGCAACGTTACGGCCAATACGGTATAGTTCGAGGTAATCGGGTATAATCTCCCTTGATTTCCAACTCTTCTTTGATACGTTCGGCGCGGTCAGCCAATTGGAAAAGCCAAAGCCCCAACAGGGTGAAAGCGATCAACGAGGCGGCAAAGGTCAGGGCTACCGGCAGGGTCAGGACAAACTGGCCCTGTCCCGAAACGAGCGAATCTTTCGGATGCAGTGAGGAATACAATCGCGGCAGGACAAAAAACAAAAACGGGGCGATCGCGCCGCCGACTAAAATATAAACCGCCGATAAGCGCGCCCGGGCTTGTCGGTCGGCAACGGCCTGGCGCAAGGCAAAATAGGCGGCATAAATCAATAACACCCCGAGAATGGTCGTCTGCCTCGGATCCCAGTTCCAATAGGCGCCCCAGGTTACCTTGGCAAAAATCGCACCGCTGATCGTGGCGATCACCGTGGCGGTCAGCCCAATCTCCGCGGCAACCGCCGCCCGGCGATCAGCCGACGGTTGTCGGTTTTTCAGATAGATAACCCCAAAGATCGCGGCCGCGGCAAAGGAGAGAAACCCCAATAAAGCCGCGGGTACATGAAAGAAGAAAATACGCGAGGCGTCGCCGATAACCGTTTGCGGCGGGGGCAGCGTAAACACGGCGATGATCATCCCAGTCATCAGCAAACCGATTAGATATTTCCACCACATAGTCTCGATCCAATCCCCGCCGGCAAAATATATTACACGATCTCGACGTGCAATAAGTTGGTGTCAAAACAGGATAGTACAAATCCGTTATATTTATTTGCCATCTGCGCTAATCCCGCCAGACAAACGGGAACAGCAGCCAGCCGACCACTGTTGCCACCACGGCATAGGCCGCCAGGACGGTCAGTTCGTCGCTCCCCGCTACTGAATCCGCCAAAAAGCAGTATTCGGTAACCCGGACCAGCGGGACCAACAGCGGCAGTAGAATCGGCAGGGCCAATACCGAAAATAAGGCCCCCCGGACCCCGGCCGTGGCAATCACCGCCGCAATCAACGTCGTGGCCGAAACCATCCCCAGACTACCGAGCAGGACTACACCAAGAAACAGCGGCCAGCGAGCAACATCGGCATTCAACAGTACCAGAAACAACGGGACGAGGAAACACTCCAATCCCAATAACAGTATTAGGTTAAATAACCATTTACCGAAAAAAACCGCATCATCGGCGGCGTTGAGTTTTAGGGAAACCGCTGTGCCGGTTTCGGCCTCTTTGACAAAGCTCTGGGCCAGACCGGAAAGGGCGGAGAAAAACAAAATAATCCAGAAAAGCACCGCGAGATAATGTCCGGGAATCCCCCCGGCACCCAGCGAAAACGAGACCGCCGCCAGTGTGGTCAGGGCGAATAAAAAGATCGCATTGACCGCATAGCGCGTGCGGTATTCGGCGCGGAGGTCCTTAACCAGCACCGCGACAATTTTAACCGCCCATGACGACTTGCTGCCCGGCAAACTCGGCCTCCTGTGCGTCATTGGTTGCAATTACGACAATTCCTGTCGAGCGGCATTGATTGAGAATTTTTATAAATATCGCCCGCCCGGCCTCGTCAAAATTGGAAGTCGGTTCATCAAGCAGTAACAGGGGAGGGTCCTTGACCAGCGCGGCGGCATATTTGAGCCGTTGTTTCATTCCCGAGGAAAATGTCCCCACGAGGTCGTCGGCCCGACCGCCAAGGCCGAGATCATCGATCAGCGTAAGCAAGTCATCGCCCGATTTTCCCCAGCCCCCGATTTTATTGAAGAAGGTCAGGTTTTCCCGCGCGGTCAGTTCGGCATAGAGCGCCAGATCGGGGGCGACCAGACTGACATAGGAAAACCAGTGTTCACGGCGAACCGTCTGTCCCTGATTGAAATAGGAAATTGTGCCCGAGTCCGGCCGTAGCAGACCGCCCAGCATCTTTAAGAATGTTGATTTGCCCGAACCATTCGGCCCGACAACCGCAAGGCAGTCGCCTTGTTGCAATGAGAGGGAAACATCGGCACAGATTATCCTCGGTCCGAACCGCCGGGACACGCCCTCCAGTTGTAACGAAAACTCCTGCCGTCTGTCAGCGTTGCTCATTTTCGTCATTGCTGAGATAAGATAACCGAAGGTAATTTACGATAAAAGACAATTCCGACCGGCGAACAAGACCTTACCCTGTACACCTGACTCCAAAGAGTCGGCGTTTACCGATGATCAGCGTTCCTGTCTGCGGGAATCACGAAGTATAGCGGTGGATTGTACGCAAAAAAGTCCCGCCCAATTGCCTGGGGGGCGCTCCTTATTTCCCCTGAGGTTCAAGCGCGTCCAGGATCGGCGATTCGATCGCCGGGCCGTTTCCACTGCAGGCCGCGACAAGTTTGCGCAACGCGTCTTCCATGCGTTTCAGACTCTGGATCTTTTCGTTGATTTCGGCCATCTTCGCCTCAGCCCGCTTCTTGACTTCACCTCGCGTGGATTTTGTCTTAAGGCGCAAGTTGAGCAACTCCTTAGTTTCTTTAAGCGAAAATCCCAACGCCCGCGACTGCTTAATAAAACGAATCCGGTCGATCACGCCGCTCGAGTACTGCCGGTAACCGGACTTGGTCCTCGGCGGATCTTCAACCAATCCCTGCCGTTCGTAGAACCGCACGGTTTCGACACCGACACCCGCGAGCTGAGCGACCTGCCCGATGGTCAATGTCCCCTCTGATTTGCGTTTACTCACGGTAAAGGCCTCCATAAAAGGTTCAATTCGTATACGCACAAGACCGCACTACAGAGTTTTATTTTTTTGGGCGTCGATGAGTTTATTTTCTTATAGTTATGATAGTCAATGTCTTATGTTTTATGATCCACTTGTTTTTCATGTCTGAATAATCGGTTTATTCAGATTAAGGAATATGTTATCTTCTGAAGAGATTTAGAAGTTTACTGCCTGCGGCGGTTTTATTCACCGCGACCAAAAAAAATCAAGCGACAGATTATACGGGAGAGGGTACGAGATAATCCCCGCTGAAGTAATATTGTTCCGGAAAATCGCCGCCGGAATCCGGCCGACCTGCATTGGCGAAGTTATTGACAGCCCCGTAGGTTGTTTCCGAGAAACAGTTTGACCGTTACAGACCGGATCACGTATTGTCCATAAAGGTTGTAAGACCGCATCGTCAAGTGTTGACCTCCAAGCGGGAAGGCTGAAATGGGACAAAATATTGTAGAGAAAATCATTGCCGCGCATAAGGTTTCCGGCGAGATGACTGTCGGCAGCGATGTTGCCCTCAAGATCGATCAGACGCTGACACAGGACGCCACCGGCACGATGGCGTATTTGCAATTTGAAGCGATGGGGCTTGATAAAGTCAAGACCGAGCGGTCGGTGTCGTATGTCGATCACAATATGTTGCAGGCCGGTTTCGAAAACGCCGATGACCATCGTTATCTGCAATCGGTGGCTGCGAAATTCGGCATCTATTTCTCTCGTCCGGGCAACGGTATCTGCCACCAGGTGCATCTCGAACGTTTCGGCGTACCGGGCAAAACGCTCCTTGGTTCGGACTCGCATACACCGACTAATGGCGGTTTGGGGATGTTGGCGATGGGCGCCGGCGGTCTGGATGTTGCAGTTGCCATGGGCGGCGGGTCGTTTCATATCATCATGCCCAAGGTCCTGCATGTAAGTCTGGAAGGCAGGTTGCAGCCCTGGGTCACCGCCAAAGATATTATTCTCGAAGTCCTGCGTCGATTGTCGGTCAAGGGCGGAGTCGGTCGGATTGTCGAGTATGGCGGTCCCGGTGTGGCCACCCTCTCGGTGCCCGAACGGGCGACGGTGACTAATATGGGGGCGGAGTTGGGCGCGACGACCTCGATTTTCCCCTCGGATGAGAAAACCAAAGCATTTCTCAAATTGCAAAAACGCGAAGCAGACTGGTCCGAACTCACCGCCGATCCCGATGCGACCTACGACGAAGAGATCACTATCGACCTGACCAAACTCGAACCGATGATTGCGATGCCGCATTCGCCGGACAATGTGGTCACCGTGAGGGAAATTGCCGGGAAAAAAGTCGACCAGGTCTGTGTCGGTTCCTGCACTAATTCTTCATTGCATGATTTGATGGTTACCGCCGCGATTTTGCGCGGCAAAGCAGTCAACCCCGGCTTGAGTATGACCGTCACGCCGGGCTCCAAGCAGGTTTTTGCCGCGATCTCAGCCAACGGCGCACTCACCGATATTATCATGTCCGGTGCGCGGATTATTGAGTCGGCCTGTGGACCATGTATCGGCATGGGGCAGGCGCCGCCCTCGGGCGCCACGACAATCCGGTCGTTCAATCGGAACTTTATCGGCCGCTCCGGCACCAAGGATGCCCAGGTCTACCTGGCTTCGCCGGAAACCTGCGCCGCCTGCGCCCTGACCGGTAAAATTACCGACCCGCGCGATCTGGGGAAGATGCCCAAGTTCGAACTCCCGACCGAAATCGCTATCGACGACTCAGGCATTCTTCCCCCGGCAGAGGACGGCGCCAAAGTCGAGATCGTCCGTGGCCCGAATATCCAGCCCCTTCCCCAACAAAAACCGCTGACTGATACCGTCTTTGGTGATATTCTGCTCAAAGTCGGAGATAATATCACCACCGATCATATCATGCCGGCCGGTGCGCATATTCTCCCGTTGCGGTCGAACATCCCGGCGATCTCCAAGTTTGTTTTCTACCGGATGGACTCAACCTTCGCCGACCGCGCCCAGGAAAAAGGCGGGGGTATCGTCGTTGGCGGTGAAAACTATGGCCAGGGATCGTCTCGTGAACACGCCGCGCTCGCGCCGATGTATCTCGGGGTGAAGGCGGTCATCTCCAAGTCCTTTGCCCGGATTCATCGCGACAACCTGATTAACTTCGGGATTCTTCCGCTGACTTTCAAAGACCCGGCCGATCTGGACAAACTCAACGACGGCGACCGGCTGGTCCTGGAAAAGGCCGGTGAGAAAATTAGGGCAGGCGAAGATTTGACTGTAAAAAATGAGACGCAGGGTACCACCTTTACGGTGACCTATGCGTTCACTCCCCGGCAGAAAGAAATCCTCTTTGCCGGCGGGCTGTTAAACTATACCAAGAGCAAGCAGGCCTGATTCGCGGCCGCGATGTCCGCTCAGGAATAAAAGCGGATAATACATGACGGGGGACGACTTTCGTTGCCGAATGTCGTCCCCCGAGGTATGTTAATTGCGCAGAGAAAGACCGAGTGAGACGATGACGACGACTGAATTAAAAAAAACACCGTTCTATGCGCGTAATCTTGCCGCCGGGGCCAAAATGGTGGAGTTTGCCGGGTATACCATGCCGGTGCAATACACCAGCATCGTCGGCGAACACAAGGCAGTGCGCAGTGCGGTCGGGATGTTCGACCTTTCCCACATGGGTGAATTCATCGTCAGCGGGACGGGGGCTTTCGACTTCCTTCAGCGGATGACCACCAACGATGTTGCCGCCCTGACCGATTACAAAGTACAATACAGTATCCTCTGTTATGAACACGGCGGGATCGTTGACGACCTGCTGGTCTACAAGTTGCCTGATCGCTACTACCTCGTGGTCAATGGGTCCAATGTCGAGAAAGACCTTGCCTGGCTCAACGATCATAAACCCGACAATGTCCAACTCGAAAATATCTCTGAGCAGACCGGCCTGTTGGCGATCCAGGGACCGGATGCCCAGAAGGTCATGGCTAAACTTACCGACGTCGACCTTGATGCGATTGGTTTCTATCGGTCGGCCGAGGCCGAGGTCTGCGGCCGGAAAATTCTTTTCTCCCGCACCGGGTATACCGGTGAGGATGGTTTCGAGTTGTATCTTGACGCCGCCGACGCCGAACATTTCTGGGATGCGGTCCGGGCCGCCGGGGAGGAATTCGGCCTCGTTCCGGTTGGGCTGGGTGCGCGGGATTCTTTGCGGCTCGAGATGAAATATTGTCTTTACGGCAACGACATCGATCAGACGACCAACCCGATTGAAGCCGGTTTAAGCTGGGTGGTCAAACCCGACAAGGGCGATTTTATCGGCAAAGGGCCGATCATGCAGACCAAGGCCGATAAACCGACGCGGCGGCTGGTCTGTTTTGAGATGATCGACCGGGCGATTCCCCGTCACGGGTACGATGTCGTCAACGACGGTGAAAAAGTCGGCTCGGTCGCTTCGGGTATCCATTCCCCTTCGCTGGCCAAAGGGATCGGTACCGCCTATGTCCGCCGGGGGTTGACCAAAGTGGGGACCGAACTGGCAGTTGACATCCGTGGACGCGCCTGCGCCTGCCGGATCGTCAAGCCGCCGTTTTATAAAGAGGGTTCACGTCGATAAGCCAGGTGAGCGGCGATGATTGTTGAAGTCTATTTCACACCATACGAACTTACTCCCGGTGATACCGCGGGGAAAACAGTTGCGGTGATCGATATCCTGCGCGCTTCCACCGTTACCGCCATTGCCCTGCAAAACGGGGCCAAAGAAATTTATCCGGTCGATACGCTCGAACATACTGCACAGGCCGCCGACCGACTGGCCTGGAAAAAACCGCTCCTCTGCGGCGAACGGGAGGGGAAAATCATCCCCGGATACGACCTCGGCAATTCTCCGCTTGAATTCACGCCGGAGAACATCGCCGGCCGGACGCTCATCCATTGCTCGACTAACGGCACGGTAGCGATGGCTGCCTCGGAGGCGGCGGCGGTTCGGCTGATGGTCGGGTTGGTCAATGCCCGGATTAGTGCCGAGGAAATTGCCAGAGCGGGGCACGATTTGGTGATTATCTGCGGCGGCCGGGACGGAACATTTTCCATCGAAGATTCGTACGGCGCGGGCGGGTTAATTGCCTTGCTCAACGGTTATTTTTCCAAAGTCGAGTTGGGCAACGACCATGCCGGGACCGCCGAATATATTTTCGAGAAAAATCAGGACGATCCACTCGACTTGATCCAGGACTCACCGCACGGCCGTTACCTGGCCGACCTGGGCTTTGAGGACGATTTGGCAATCTGCGCCGGGGTGGACACGGTTCCGGTCCTGGCGAAAATGGACGGCGAATTTTTTCCCGGTTTGCCGGTCAAAAAGCCCTGATCTTTTTCCTCAACACGTTGTCCACCCGGATATAGCCGGGGTGAAATTGCTTGCGAAATCACCGATAATGCAATAAGATATCTCTGCTGAAATCGCTCTACCGGAGGGGTGGCCGAGCGGCTGAAGGCAGCTGCCTGCTAAGCAGTTAACGGGGCAACTCGTTCCAGGGTTCGAATCCCTGCCCCTCCGCTTTTCCTCCCTGCAGAACAATCTTGCCGGTCGAATTCCCGATGATTTGATGAAATTATTTGCATTCAAAGGCGATAATTTGAGTATACTACAACATGCGTCGGATCGTTGCGACCATCGCCGCCGCCCTGGCCATCCCGGTCTTGCTGGCGTTCCAGATTACCGCCGGGCCGATGATTTTCTGCCCGACCGTGGCGACTTTCATCATGATCGGCAATAAGGATGCCGCCGCACCCGGGCGGCTCTGCATCATTAAAAGCAAGGCCGAAGACAACTCCTGCTGTCGGAAAGCTATGGCCGGTTGCGGCGAGATGTCCGGCGGCTGCAAAAAACCGGTAACGACAGTCGTCGAAACCTGCGCCAAACGTCCGGCATCTCACGGTTGTGCTTCGCGGACAGCCGACACCGAACAACGATGCCCCCGCAAGTGGTCCGCCTGTTGTAATTGTCTCCCGGTTACCTTCCGGGTCGACCCGGTCTTCGAGCTGACCGCCAGAGATTTCGATTTTAATGTCCTCGGCGACAGAGTAATCACGCGCTCACTGGTGCAAGCCGATCGCCAACTCTCGCTTCTTCACACTCACTCACCTCCGTTGGAATCCCCGGGCATGTCCGGGTTCGACCGCTGTATTGAAAAATGCTCGTTTCTGCTTTGAGACGAAACTCCTGTGAACAGGCCGGATGACGTCATCCGGTCGGGATATCAACTCATCAACTCAAACAGGAGATCCGTCAATGAGTCCGAAGTATACTCTCTGGCGCGTTGCCGTCGTAGTGCTGGTTGCCCTCGCAGTGACCGCCTCCGTGGCGAGCGTTGGTAACGCCTGCCCGCTTAGCTCGGGTAAAGCCGAGTGCAAGATGGCCAATAGGCAGGATTGCAAACCGGCCGATTGTGACAAAAAGTGCGACGGCAAATGTGACGCAAACTGTCCGTCCAAATGCGAAAAAGCCTGCGAAAACAAAGCTGACTGCAAGGGCAATGCCGCCTGCAAGGCCGAGACCAAGTCGTGCAAATCGGACAATGCTGCTGTTAAGCAGACAACCGTAGAGAAAGGGAAGAAAAAAACGCAATAACAGGTAGTCACACTACCTGAGATACACCAGGGCCGGGAGTATACTCCCGGCCTTATTTTTATGCCCGGCAATCTGTCAGGTAATTTCCCCGAGAGCGGTTTGGGGTTGTCAAATTCCATCAAGCAGGTCGAACCGGCCAACTTTGTGTCATCTCATAGGGTCTTCATGGTTGCCGGATATGGGGTTTCGTGCTATCTTGGAGAACACAAACAACATACAACCAACGGATGCAGCGACTCGGGGAGTTGATGTGGAGAACTTGATCTATCTGGACAATGCCGCAACGTCCTGGCCGAAGCCGGACAAAGTCTATGCTTTCATGGTCGATTTTTATCGCCAGTGCGGAGTTAATCCCGGTCGGAGTGGATTCGACAAGGCGATTGAAGCGGGGAACATCGTCGAAGACCTCCGCAAACGTCTGACGGCTTTCTTCGGCGGCGATGAGGACACCCCCGAGCGATTATGCTTTGGTTATAACGCCACCGATGCGCTTAATTTGCTGATTAACGGCCTGCTGGAATCCGGCGACCATGTAATTACGACCAAAATCGAACATAATTCGGTCATCCGGCCGATCAATCACCTGGTCCGCGACCATGGGGTCGAGGCAACTTTTGTCCCGTTCGATGTCCGGGGTTTTGTCGATCCCGAGGAAATCCGCCAGGCCGTAAGACCCAATACCAAGCTGGTCATCGTTAACCATGGTTCGAACGTCCTCGGCACGATCCAGCCGGTGGCGGCAATTGGGCGAATTTGCCGGGAACTGGGGATCACCTTTGCCGTCGATGCTTCCCAGACCGCCGGGATGGTCCCGATTGACATGAAGGCGATGAACATTGATGCGCTTGCCTTCACCGGCCACAAATCATTGATGGGTTCGACCGGGATCGGCGGTCTCTGTATTCGGAAACATCTGGAGATCCGGCATACACGAAGCGGAGGCACCGGGGTGCGCTCCGCTTTTCCATATCACCTCGATGAATACCCGTTCCGCATGGAATACGGCACGCCGAACATGGTCGGAATTGCCTCACTCTGGGCGGGTCAGGGCTGGATGGAGAAGTTCGGCGGAGTCGAGAAAATTCACGAACAGGAAATGATGCTTACCCGGCGGCTGGTCGACGGATTCAGACAAATCGACGGCGTCGTCACCTATTGTTGCGACAGTCTGGACAATCATCTCTCGACGGTGTCGATGAATGTCGAGGGATTCGAAGCCGCGGATGTCGGAATCATGCTCGATGTCGATTTCAATATCGCCACGCGCACCGGCCTGCACTGTGCTCCGCTGGTCCACGAACAGATCGGCACGCTCCCACTTCATGGCAGTGTACGTTTTGCCATTGGGCCGTTTAATACTATCGAGCATATCGACACGGCGATCGAAGGAGTCACCGAAATCAACGAACGGGCCAAAGCGCGCACGGCGGCACCGGCGCGGTGATCGACAGCCGACCCCTGATACGAACACAAAAAACCGGCGTCGGAGTTAATCCAACGCCGGTTACTTCTTGCCTGGCGGCAGTTTCCTATTTCTTGACCCAAATCTTGCCGTGGCGAGTCTTTTTCCAATTACGTTTTGCCCACAATTTATGTGGTTTCGTGATGGGCTTGTTACTCCACTTGCCGGACACCCAGGCCCAGCCATAGTTGGTATTTTTCCAATAACCCTTGGTCCAGACACCACGCGGAGCTTTTTCCCAATACCCTTTACTCCAGACAAATGTCGTCCCGTTCCAGTTCCAGTGACCGTCGATCCAGAGCGCCTTGGGTCCGGGCTTGGCGGTTTTAATTTCGACCCGGGGCGCCGGTGGAGCGGTCTTGACGATAATGGTGACTGCCTGGCTGGTGGCAAAAGCCGCAACCACGATGAAAACCGTCAGGATGAGGACCAACTTCTTCATGCGCGACTCCTTTGAAAGTGAAATTATTTTGTTATCTATATCGGCATCTCAAGCCGGTTTTGCCGCCCTTAACCCTGTTTTATTGTCCCGGGATGATGTTCGTCGCCGTATTGTAATGAAAGAAAAGAACTTGATGGTTTCCGCAGGAAGTGATACCCGGCCACAATCGGCCAACCTTTCTTTACCGGCAGCGTATACAGAACACTCAACCATGTGGGGGCAAACAGTCAGGGGAGGATGTACATGAAGTGCAAAACTCTTGCGTGCGGTGTTATGGTTGTCGGCTTGTTCTTTATTGCCGTCGGCTCTGCGATTGCCGGACCGCCGGATTCGGGCAAACCCGATAAAGCGGCGATGATGGCCATGTGGACCGAGATGGCCGCGCCGGTTGAACAGCACAAACAATTTGAAAAAATGGTCGGTGTCTGGGACGCCGAGGCGAAATTCTGGATGAACCCTGCCGCGCCACCGCAAACCTCGACCGGTGTCTCAAATTTCAAAACCATTTTGGGCGGCCGTTATCTGGTCCACGAATACGACGGCACCGCATTCGATGCACCATTCAAGGGAATGGGCATTACCGCCTACGATAAATTTCGCCAGGAATATATCGATGTCTGGTTTGATGACATGAGTACCGGAATGATGATCAGCCGGGGAACCGCCGACAAATCCGGGAAAGTGATCACCTATCATGGCACCATGGACGACCCGATGTCCGGTACCAAAGACATGCCGGTGCGCACGGTCATCACCGCCGTTGATGATGACACGCAAAAAATGCAGATGTACTATGTCAACCCCGATGGCGAAGATTTCATGAACATGGAAATAGTCTACACCCGCCGGAAGTAATCTGCTGAATTCAGACAATCCTGGAAGCCCCCCGCATTGCGGGGGGCTTTTTTGTTTTTTCTTTGCTTTGCGCGGAGCGAAAACAAATGTCGGTCGTGTTTGTTTTGTTCATTAATATAAATTTGTGCCGACATGTTTATCGAACTCGATAAGTCCCTCTCTGTCTGCTATTAGCACGGATTTAACGTAGCCAGATGGCGTCAGAGCGTCGTCATACGATAACATATTGGTGCATTCATGGGGGGAATTGCAGTCAGTGGGGTGCAGCTAACCCGTACATATCGAAAAATCAGGATTTAACTTGCCGAGTCCGGGTGATCTGTATTTTGTCATGCACAATAGATTTATGGCTGACAAATACTTGACACCGTCGCCCGTATTTTTATTTTAACTTGATGAACCAATCGGGTCCCTTGGTGTGGGGAGGGGATGTAATGAGCTTCAACAAAAGTCTTTCCAGAATTTTCGTTCTGACGGTTATCGCAATTATTTTCGCATTTTCTCTGGTTGGTTGTGGGAGTGATTCACCGACAAGTCCAATGAACGGGGTTTTGTCCGGCCGGGTCTTCCATGAGGGCACCGTCCTGCCGATTCCCGGTGCGATTGTCAGTGTTGCCGGACACTCTACTACCACCGATGGTGAGGGCGATTACGAATTGACCGGTCTGCCCACCGGATTACAGACAATCTCGGTGACCAAAGACGAGTATCAGCATTATTCCGAAAAGGTGAATATCACGGCCAATACCACTTTTGATGTTCACATTGAGAAAGTTAAGTCCGGCGGCGGTGATGTGGAGGGTTGACGCTTTTTGATTGAATATAAGTTGATCGAAGCCCCGGCAATTGTCGGGGCTTTTTATTGGTGTTATTGTCGTAATTTGCACGCGGTTACAGGAGATTGATCAATATTTGAAAGTTAAAGCAAGTGATACCCCGGGTGGTGAGATTTCGGGGCGGTCGCTGAGTCCCCAATAATCATCATCGCCCTCGGTTTCCTCAAACGGTTTGAGGTGGGCGTCGGTATAGGCGTCCCACATACTGATGAAGATCGTCCCCGCGAGGTACCAATAGAATTTGTTCCGGTTGTTTTTGGCGTTGTCGTAGGCGAAATAATCACTTCGCTCATCGGTTTCGCGGAACCGGTCGAAATGCTCACGTGTTTTTCTGAAAAAATGCGCCGCCCGGAGGGCGAAATATGTTTCCAGCCCGGCATAGATCGCGGCTTTCTGGTATTTCCCGTTGGCAAGCTGTCCCCAACCCGGGACCAGCACCGATTTAAACAGAGCACCGGTGGGACGGGACCAGAACCCGGTATCGGGTTTTGCTGGTTGCAGGAGCATCGGCGTGGTAACCGAGGTATCATCCGCCCGGTTGAGCATCACCGGCGATTGGGCGACTTTTGTCGAGTCTCCACCGGACGGTTCCTGCGCCAGGCCGGGTGCAACCAGCATCGTCTGAACCACAACTGCCAGCAGACCAATAATTAGTCGATATTTCATCGTTCCCTCAATTCCACTCTGATAATGAACCGACAAACCAGCCAAATGTCCACCTTGAGTTGACGGTTTGTCTTCCGGCCTCTATGCGGTTATATTCCTCCCCGATGAAAGAGTTTGCCATTTCAGAACGGTTGCGGAATTTATTATGTCGGTCGACCCGGGTGACGGTCCTGACCGGGGCGGGAGTCTCGGCCGAATCGGGGGTGCCTACTTTCCGCTCGCCCGACGGATTATGGGCGAAATTCAAGCCCGAGGAATTGGCCACTTTCGACGCGTTCCATCGCAACCCGCAACTTGTCTGGGAGTGGTACAATTATCGCCGTCGGCTGATGGGCGAAGTTTTGCCCAATCCCGGGCATCGGGCGCTGGCCGAATGGGAGAAATATTTTGTCGATTTTGCCCTGGTCACCCAAAATGTAGACGGTTTGCATCGACAGGCGGGGTCGGTTCAAGTCTATGAATTACATGGCAATATCCAAAAAAACAAATGTGTCGACTGCGGGAAGCCCGGCGAGGTTCCGGATGTGTTCGATCCGGAAAATCTGCCTTGCTGTGAGTGTGGGGGAATGCTCCGCCCCGATGTCGTCTGGTTCGGGGAACTTTTGCCCGAATCGGTGATAGAAAAGGCGTGGGCGAAAACCGAAGCATGCGAGTTGTTTTTCTCCATCGGAACGTCCTCGGTGGTCCAGCCGGCGGCTTCTTTGCCGCTTGTGGCCCAACGACAGGGAGCGTATATGGTGGAGATAAACCCGGAAGAAACTCCGCTCTCGGGGGTTGCCGACGAGGTTTTTCGTGGTTTGTCCGGCGATATCCTACCCCGGATTACCGAGTATTTCAACGATGAGTGAACCCATAGCCAAATTATCACCCGGTTTTCGTCGAGTCGATTTTGCCGATCCCGAACTGGATCAGCGGATAATGCGAGCCGACCAAATGCTGGCCTGTTGCCAGATTTGCCCCCGTCGTTGTGGGGCGTTTCGGCTCGACGGCGAGGCCGGTGACTGTCAGACCGATGATCGGCTGCTCGTCTCGTCCTGGAACCTTCATCATGGCGAAGAACCACCCCTATCGGGCAGTCGTGGTTCGGGGACAATATTTTTCACCGGTTGTTCGTTGCGTTGTGTCTACTGCCAGAACTATACCATCTCGCAACAGGTCGACGGGAAGCCGGTTAAATCCGCCGATCTGGTGAGGACGATGCTGACTTTACAGGAAGCCGGGGCACACAATATCAATTTCGTCACCCCGACACACTACACCGCCCAGATCCTCCGCGCCTGTGTCCAGGCGCGCAGGCAAGGCCTGACGATACCGTATGTATACAATACTTCGGGGTATGATTTGGTGGAGCCCCTTCGGTCATTTGACGGCATCATTGATATCTACTTAGCCGACATGCGCTATGGGGATAATGCGGCGGCGGTGAGGTATTCCTCTGCGTCTGATTATGTCGAAGTCAACCGGAAGGCCATCGCCGAGATGTATCGCCAGGTGGGGAATTTGTGCTGTGACGATGAAGGAATTGCCGTTTCCGGCCTGATTGTTAGGCACCTTGTCCTGCCGGAAGGTGAATCATCCTCGGCCAAAATATTCGATTTTCTCTCCCGTAATATCTCGCCGGAGGTGTACATTAGTTTGATGAGTCAGTATTATCCGACCCATCGGGCAAAAGAGTTCGCCAAAATTACGCGGCGAATCACCGAAGAAGAATATGAGGAAGCGCGCCGCGCAATGGCGGCGGCGGGATTGGTCAACGGCTGGGTCCAGGGAATCTAAGACGATGGATCGCAATTTGAGAAATTTCATCCTGCGCGTGATTGTCGTCCTCGCGGTAACGATGCTCGCCGCCGGGTGTGTATATTATAACGCCTTTTTTAACGCCAAGAAAAATTTCGAATTAGCTGAGAACCAGAGTCGGGCGATCGGCAACAAGAAAGGGTCCTCCCGGTTCGGTGCCGGGTATCGGACGTATGAGGAAGCGATCGAGCGCTTCAGTAAAATCATCGATCGCCATCCCAACAGTAAATGGGTCGACGATGCCTATTATTACATCGGTTTGTGTTATTTTCGCATGGGTGAGTTCACTAAAAGCGAGCGCGCGTTCGACGAGATTATCACCAATTATCCTGAGAGCAAATTCGTCGAAGAGAGTAAATACTGGATCGCCCTCTGCCGGGTGAACCTGCGGGAACTTGTGGCCGGGCGGGAAATGTTGTACCGGTTGGCGCTAAACGCCGAGAGTAAACGCTGGCGGGCGGAGGCCTGGACCGAACTGGGCAATCTTTTCTATGAAAACGAAGAGTATGATTCGGCCGCCCAGGCCTACCTTACGGTTGCCGATGAGTATGGCTCGGAAGGCATTGCCAAAGGGATTCGCTATCACGCGGGCGACGCGCTGATGTTAGCCGGGCGGCAGGACGAGGCCCTCGAGCAGTTCTACCGGACCCTGGCCGAGAAACCCACTAATGAACTTGTCTATCGGGCGCGCATTCGGATGTCGGACGCGTTTTTCGAACGGCAGGAGATCGACTCCGGGCTGGCGATTCTCGACGAACTGGCCTCCAACGATTTATTTTTCGATTCTCTTGGCGTGGTCCAGTTAAAAATCGGCTGGGGGAAAGAACAAGCGGGTGCATATGAGGAGGCCATCGGCATTTATACCGACGTGACCGAGACCTTTCCTAAAACGGTCTGGGCCGCCGAGGCCTATTACCGCATCGGCTATATTCATCAAAAGTATTATTTCGATTTTCCGCTTGCCCGCGAATTTTATGCCCTGTCCAAAAAAGAAAAAAGCGGCAGCCAGTTTGCCAAGAAAGCCATCGCCCTCTCGGTAGTGTTGGCCACTATCGAGGAATATCAAAAGCAGATTGCCGAGGCATACGCCGATACGGCCGATACAGCGCGAGCCGATTCACTCGGTTTGGCCGACTCGTCTATTGCCGATACGACCGCCGAGAATGTTTCGGCCGACACGACAGAATCGGCCACGATATCGCAGGCAATAGCCGGCGAACCAACCTCGGCCGACACCGAAGTTGATTCGGTCGTTGATACCACGATTATCGAAACTGCCGCTCCCGAGGCCGAACCAATAGTCGATATCCCGCCCGATCTTTCGCCGTCGGAGATGACCGTTGAGCAAGTCACCGCCCAACTGGCGAAGATTGCCGATTCGATCTACGACAGCGGGGCCGATATTGTACCGGACTCACTCGCAACTCCCGATTCTGCAATCATCGCCGATACTACCGTGGTTTTGGATTCAATATTCGCTGAGACGCCGGTTGATTCCACCGACAAGGCAATAATTGATACTACCGAGACAATCAGCGCCATCGACTCGTCGATCAGTGAAATGGCAGGGGCAGAGATCGACACAATTCCCCGGGTGGACACCCTGCTGGCGATCGATACGACCGTAGCCGTTGATACGACGTATCTTGTCGATACCCTGCTGAGCGTGGTTCCGCCGAGCGGCAAACCAAAGCCGTCGACTGAACCGAGCGCAGCAGAAACGACATCAACCGGAGGCGTACTGCGGACCGGGTCCACCGCCATTGGGCTACGCGATACCCTGGGCGGCCGCGCGGCCGTCGACACGAACATCGATTCAATCCTCGCCCGTGATTCGGTGTCGACGGATACGGTCGGTGCGGCGGATACGGTCGTGACGGGTGATTCGTTGTCGGTCGCTGAAAGTCCCAAGCAATATGTTGAATTGCCGCCGGACGAGACGGCGTGGATTATCGATTCGCTTATTTACCAGAATATCCTATCATCGTTCGGGACACTATTGAAAATCGACACGACAGTTATAATCGATACGACAATATTTATTGACACGACAACGACCATTGACACGCTGTTGTCAAGCGGCGACCAGATCGCCCCTCTCGACTCGACAATTGCTCTTGACTCTGCGCTTGCCCTCGATACGACCCGCACCATTGACACGACCCTCGCGATCGACACGGCGGTTGTTATTGATTCGATGCTTACTCTTGACTCGACCTTTACCGTCGACACTTCTCTGGCTCTGGATACGACGTATGGCTTCGATACTTCGCTGGTCGTTGATACCGTGCGAATCGTCGTACCAAAAACGGCTTGGAATGATGTTCATAACCATGATACAACCGTAGGATTCGACACGTCGCTGATTGTCGACACCACGCGGATAATCGACTCGTTGGCGGCGGCCAGAGGACTGGTTCCCGCCGATCCGGTAATGATCTTCGACACGTTGATTATTGTAGACACCACGGTGTCAGTCGATTCCGGATTGATCGCGGGGCTGGCTTACCTATATGACACGACACTGGCGTTGGATACCATACTGACCGTTGACACGACGATGACGCTCGACTCCAACCAGGCGGCCAGGGATCTGGCTGTTGCCGAACGATTGGCGGAAGAGGCGGAACGCGCACGTCTTGCCGAACGGGAGAAATTGGCCACCGCGTATTTTAACGTGGCCCAGGCCCTCCACCTGACCTTGGAGGCAAACGATTCGGCATTGTCCTATTATGATACGCTGATCGTCAAATTCCCGGAGAGTGGATACACCCCGCGGGCCTTGTTTGCCACCGGCTCCATCCTTGAGGAAATGGGCGATTCGGCGGCGGCGGCCAGGCGCTATCGGCGGGTGCTGGATGATTATGGCCGGACAGATTTCGCCGGAGCGGCAATTGCCCGTCTCGGTCTGGCCCAGACTGCCGCCGATACGGGATATCCCGGCGCATATTATCGACAGGCCGAGCAACTCTACCTGCAGGATGACAATCCGCAGGCCGCGCGGGAGAAATTCGCCTGGATCGCCCGTGAATTTCCCACCAGCATCTACGCGCCTCAAGCGGCGTATGCCGCGGTGATGATGGCCGAGGACATGCAGACCGATCGGGAGGATTCGTCGCTGGTCGAGCTTTACCAGGAGTATATCGACAGTTTCCCGAATACAAAATTTGCCGCCGCCGCCAAAGCCCGCCTGGGCGGCAACGTGCCCAAGCAGGAACAGAGGAAGCGGGCAGTGATGGTTGAAGCATCCAGCGGAGATGACGATATCGATTCGGCCCTGGCGGCGATTCAGGCCGAACAGGGGGATACGACCATTATTCGGCTGCCCAAGGCGCCTACGGCCAGGAACAGGATTAAGACGCTGGGAGAATTTATTTATCCCGAGTCGGAATTGGGGCAGAATCCGTGGAAAGGGAAAGTTGTTTTCAAGATATGGATTGATTTTACCGGCGAGATCGGCGAATATGAATTAGTCGAGTCCAGCAATGTCCCCGACATCGATCTCGCGGCGACCGCGGCTGTTGAAGGGACATTTTTCAACCCGGACTCGATTCCGGCGGAATCGCTGAATATCTGGTATCAGTACGAGGTGCGGGTCATCCCGCCTGCGCAGGATAAAGAAAATATTTTCGATGACCCCAACTTTATTAAATAGTGCTCCCGCCCGACTTGTGCGGACAACCCGCCTGACCGCGGCCGCCGTCACCCAGACATTTTATCATCCATACATTGCTCGCTTGGGCAAGCCGGGTCAGTTCATCCAGATACAGACCACACCGGGGATCGAACCGTTTTTTCGGCGGCCGATGTCCATTTACCATACCGCTCCGAAGCGGGGCTGGTTCTCTGTTTTGTTTGCCACGGTGGGCACGGGCACCCGCCTGCTGTCACGCTTGAAAAAGGGAGATGAGATTTCAATCGTTGGCCCGTTGGGCAACACTTTCTGCCGCTCGCCGGGCCGGAAACGGGCGGTGCTTGTCGCGGGGGGAGTCGGTCTCCCGCCGTTGCATTTCTGGGCGCGGCATTTGGCTGCCCGCAAACGAAATCGACCCGCCGAAATAATCCTGCTGATCGGCTCGCGGTCGATGGCCGACCGGTTACGGGTTCCGCGCATACCCGGTGTGCGCAGTTATCCGGCGACCGATGACGGATCGATTGGTCATCACGGCACGGTCATTGATTTACTCAAAAAACTCGCGGACAAATCAGGATGGTCGGCTGCCGATACGGCAGTTTATGGCTGCGGTCCGACTCCGATGCTTAAGGCGTTGCAGGAATGGATTATTCGCGGCGGATATTGGGGACAGGTTTCTTTGGAAGAGATGATGCCGTGCGGTTTCGGGGTCTGTTCGGGGTGTGCGGTTCCCGCCCGTCCGGCGCGGGACGGGTATGATCGCTATTTGCGGGTGTGTCATGATGGCCCGGTTTTCTCCGCCGCCGAGGTGCAATTATGAAAGCCCCCGATTTGCAAGTCAACATCGCCGGGATCACCTTTGCCAACCCGGTACTCACGGCATCGGGGACCTGCGGCACCGGTGAGGAACTTGCCCGCGTCATCCGGTTGAAAGACCTCGGCGGTTTTGTCACCAAATCGATTTCGGTCGAGCCACGGCCGGGCCATCCGGCGCCGCGGGTGGCCGAAACCACGGCCGGAATGCTAAATTGTATCGGGCTGCAAAATGTTGGGCTGGATCGTTTCCTCGCAGAAAAACTCGATTTGTTACGGGATTCCGGGACGAAGGTTATCGTCAACATTGTCGGCCGGAAGATTGGCGACTATGTTGAAGCCGCGCGTCGACTCGACGGTGCGCGCGGGATCGACCTGCTGGAGTTGAATCTTTCCTGTCCCAATGTCAAAGAAGGGCTGGACAACGGCGCCGACCCGCGCTGGGTTCACTCATGCGTGGCCGGTGTTCGTCAGGTGACGACGACGCCGTTGATCGCCAAAGTCACGCCGAATACGCATGATATCGCCGAATTGGCTAAAGCGGCAACCGACGGGGGCGCTGACGCGGTCTCGGCGATCAATACGCTGGTGGGGATGGCGATCGATATTAAGACACATCGGCCTCGCTTGTCCAACATCACCGGCGGCCTCTCCGGCCCGGCAATCAAGCCGGTTGCGCTGGCCTGTGTACATAAAATCTCGCAAGCGGTAGCTGTCCCGGTAATCGGGATTGGCGGGATCATGACCGGCGCCGACGCGATTGAGTTTTTCCTGGCCGGGGCCACGGCGGTGCAGGTGGGCACGGCGACTTTCCGCGAACCGACCGCCTGCGTCGATATCGTGCGCCAAATTAAAAATCACCTCAAGGCAAATAACATTCCGGCGGTGACCAAGTTAATCGGAGCGATGAAAAAACAATGAGTTTTCTGGCAAAACTGGACCGGGCAAGGACCAAAAATAACAGTCTGCTTTGTGTTGGTCTCGATCCTCGGGCTGACCGGATTCCCGCGCGATTTCATGGCTCGCCGACGATGTTATCTGATTTTTGCCGGGAGGTGATTAGCGCGACCGCCGACCAGGCCTGTGTTTACAAACCTAACCTCGCGTTTTTCGAGGCCTCGGGATCGGCGGGAATCGCCCAACTCGAACAGGTCATGGAGATAATCCCGGACGATATCCCGGTGATCCTCGATGCCAAGCGCGGCGATATCGGCAGTACCGCCCAGATGTATGCCCATTTTCTTTTTGAACACCTCGGCGGAGATGCGGCGACGGTCAGCCCGTATCTGGGTGGCGACACCCTCGAACCGTTTTTGGCGCATGAAGGGAAATGTATTTTTGTTTTGTGTGTGACGTCCAACCCCGGCGCAGCCGAGTTGCAGTTTGTCGCCGGTGATTCGCCGATGCTTTACGAGCGGGTGATCGAAATCTGCAAGCGGCTGGGCGATCAGGGTGAAATCGGCCTGGTTACCGGCGCGACCCATGTCGAACAGTTAAAACAAATCCGCACGGCGTATCCCGACGGGCCGTTATTGGTTCCCGGGTTGGGAGTGCAGGGTGGCGACACGAAAATGGCGGTCCGGGCCGCCACGGCTAATGGCACGCTGCCGGCAGTCTTTAATGTCAGCCGGGGGATCAGCTACCCGGAGGGCGATGGCGATTTCGGCGAATTGGTGCGAGCAAAGGCGATTGAATATCGTCAGGCGATCAATGATGCCCTGGCAGGTTGAGTAGCCAACTTGTCGCCGGACGCCGAATTATCGGAATGAGGCCGGATAACGAGGAACGATGACCAATTTAACAGACATGATTCCGATTTCGACTGCCGGGCAGATGCAGAATATCGACCGGCGGGCAATCGACGGCATGGGCATCCCCGGCCTGGAGTTGATGGAGGCCGCCGGGCGGGGGGTTGCCGAGAAGATCCGCGATGACCTGTTCGAGGGCGAGCTGCCCGACTGCCGGGTGGCGGTGGTCTGCGGCCGGGGGAACAACGGCGGCGATGGTTTTGTCTGCGGCCGGTATCTGGCCGAGTGGGGTGCGGCGATTACCTATTATCTCCTCGGTGAAACTTCTCAACTCAAGGGTGATGCGCGGGCCAATTTTGAGCGGCTGGATGTCTCGGCCGAGGTTATCGAAGTCCTCAACGATGCCGCTGTCCCTGTCTTCGCTGATTATGATCTATTAATCGATGCGCTGTTTGGCACCGGGTTCAAACGTAAAATCGAGGGTCTCGCCGCGGAAGTCGTCCGTCGGATGAATGCCGCCGACATCCCCACGGTTGCCGTCGACATACCGTCGGGATTGTCCGCCGATACCGGGCAGGCGGGGGACGATGTCGTGCAGGCGGAGATGACCGTCACCTTTGGTTTACCGAAAGTCGGACAATTTTTACATCCCGGTCGGGGGCTGACCGGACGGCTGCATGTCGTGGATATTGGTATTCCGTCGGACGCCATCGAGCAGGAAAAGTTAAATCTGTATCTGATCACCGATGAATATATTGCCACGACACTTCCGGAACGCCCACCTGACGCGCACAAAGGAACTTGCGGGAAAATATTGCTCCTGGCCGGATCGGTGGGAATGACCGGGGCGGCGGCCCTGGCTGGAAATGCGGCGGTGCGGTCGGGCGCCGGGTTGGTTTATGTCGGTTGCCCATCTTCGCTTAACGATATTCTTGAGGGCAAACTGACCGAGGCATTGACTCGGCCATTTCCGGAGGTTGGCAAAAAGCGGGTGTTCGCCCGCCGGGCCCTCGGTGAAATTATGGGTTTCCTCCCCGGAGTGGACGCGCTTGCTGTCGGACCGGGGCTTTCGCAGCATCACGAAACACAGGAATTGGTGCGGCGGATTATCGCCCGCCGTGACACACCGACCGTGCTCGACGCCGACGGGATCAATGCGTTCGCCAAAGACAATACCATTCTCAAAGAGAACGCCGCGCCGTTGGTGATTACGCCGCATGTCGGTGAACTGGCTCGCATCGTTGTCACACCAATAGAGAAAATCATCGCTGATCGGCAGAGTTGGGCGCAGCAGGCCGCGTCGATGTTTAATTGTGTGTGTGTACTCAAAGGCGCGCCGACATTTGTTGCCGATCCGGACGGGGTTGGCTGCCTCAATCCGACCGGCAATCCCGGGATGGCCTCGGGCGGAACCGGCGACGTTCTCACCGGCATAATTGTTGCCTTGTTGGGGCAGGGATTGCCGCCGTTTGCCGCCGCTTGTTGCGGGGTGTATCTGCATGGTGTGGCCGGTGACTATGCCGCTGAGGAATTTGGCCAGGTTTCGCTGACCGCCACCGATCTGATCGGTTGTCTGCCCGAAGTTTTTCTGCGTTACCGTGATTGACACGCTTCTAACTCGCTTTACACCAAATTATTGCCGAATATCTTCCCGCCGAGCAACCTTGCGGCATATATTCCGTACTGATACTATATGGGAAATATGATTTGATCGGAACTGATGCCGGGTCTTGAGGCATTTCTATTCGGAGGACTGAGATGAAATCACGCAGAATATTGATGGTTCTGTTGATTGCCACGATGTTTATCGCCCAAAGCTGTATCGCGCTGGATGGCGCGACATTTTCACGCAAACGAGTTCGCGGGTCGGGCAAACTTGCCACTGCCAGGCATGCCATCAGCGGTGTGCATGGTGTCGAACTGGCGACAAACGGGCAATTAGAGATCGAAATCGGCGATAAGGAAGAACTAATCATTGAAGCTGAAGACAACCTGCTGGAATATTTCGAGATTAATGTCCGTCGCGGTATCCTTGAAATCGACACCCGGTCGCGGGTGAATATTCAGACGCGGCGCGGATTTCGTTTTTATCTGATGGTCAAGGAGCTTGACTATATCGCGACCTCCAGCAGTGGGGATATTCTGGCGCCGGATATTGACGCCGGTCGCGTAAAAATCGAGATCAGCAGCTCGGGTGATATCGAAACCGGTGCGATCGATTGTACCAAACTCGATATCGAGATCAGCAGCTCCGGCGATCTGGAAATCGAGGACTTGCGGGCCGAAAAACTGTGGGTCGAGATCAGCAGCTCCGGAGATGTGAAGATCGACGGGGGTAAAGTTGTCCAGCAGGATATCTCGATCAATAGTTCGGGGGATTATCAGGGACGGCGGCTGGAAAGCGATGAGGCAGAGGTTCGCATCAATTCCAGCGGCGATGCCACTGTCCAGGTCAACGACCGGCTGTATGCCTCGACCAACAGCAGCGGCTCGATCTACTATAGCGGCAATCCGCGCGTAACCAAACAGACGAACAGTTCGGGTGATATTCGCCGGATCGGCGGTTCCCGCCGTGTAAGCTGGTAGAACTCCCCAGCAATGATGTTGGAAACATGGCCGTGGGGTGTTTTGGGCGCTGCTTGACGTCGGAAATATCGCGCTGACAGTGACGCAGGTCTACCAGAGTGAAATTCTTTGTAATAGTATCTCCTGTGAATTTAATAAAAAACTGGGTCGTGCTATAGAATGCGAATACCCGGTGTTTTGAATTCTGCCATCATAAATCCGCCATCCCCCGGTTTTGTAATCGTTGGTGTTCCCAGGTCGGAAAGTCCGCCGGGGGTTCGATAATCTGGTCGGCAGGTTTGCGGACAAGATGCACCGCGTCGTCGGGGCAGCCGGTCACACAAACCCCGCAGCCGATACATTTAGGTCGGTCGACTACCGAAAAATCATCACCGGCGTTAATTGCATCGACCTGGCAACGCTCGATGCAGAGACCGCAGTTTTGGCATTCGTTCTCGTCGATTACCGCGTAATAGTTGGCCTGCGCGACCGAATTGGCGATGCCGTGTCTGGTGATCCCGCGCAAAATCCCGCAGCAACAGCCGCAACAGTTGCAGATATACGATACACCTTCTTTGATATTGCTGACCGAATGGACCAGCCCGATTTCTTTAGCCTCATCAATGATCGCCAATGCTTCCGCACGGTTGATATCGTTCGGTTTGGGCGGCCGCTTTTTCATTGAGAACATCAGGCAATTATGCACCGGGAAATCGCATTGACGGCCGAGTTGATCCTGTTGCACCCGGCAGACACAGTCCCGCACCGAGAATGTCTGGGCTTGTTCGAGGATCGCCCGCACATCCTCGTAGGGGAGAATCCACTCGGTTTCGACAGTTCCCTCGGCCGGTAATACGCGTTGGAGGGCGGGTTGATATTTCATGATTCCGGCCGCGCCGCCGTCAGCCATATACTGTTCAAACAATTCGGCCAGTTCCTTATCCATCGACTCGAGTTGGCCTTCCCAGACCCCGACCACAAACGGGGCAAGCCGAAAGTACGGAGAACCGTCGAGTTTGTCGAACCAGACCAATTCGCGCTTGACCATCGCCATCAGTTTTGCGCGCGCTTCCTTGATCGGCAAGCCCATCCGCCCGGCGAGGGTATCGATCGGTTCCATTCTGCCGGTTAAGTGAAGCGCCAGTTCGGCCTCCTCGTGGCTGAAAATCTTTTGCAGGAGGCGAACTTCGATGTTCGATGGTGTTCGTGGAAAACCATTGGGCAGAGAATCAAGCAAATCGGCCAGGCGTTCATAAATTGTCGCGTGCATACCCACCTCCGCGCGAAATCGTTCGATTCAGCGCCGATAAGATACAAAGGACGAATGGAGAAGAAAACAGCCAAGATCGGCCGATGGACAGTCCCCGACCTAAAAATCATTGGCTCAGGACATAATACGTCATTAATTATATGGGGCGGTTTTGTTGCCTGAACTGAGAGTTGACGATGAAAACACCGGCAGCCGAAAGAAAAACCCTGGTGATGCTGGCCGGTTTGCTTTGGTCGGTGGTGGGGATTGCGCTATTGGCCGTTGCCGGTAACTGGTTGTTTTCATCCGACGGCAATCCCCTTGTCCCGATTGGCCTGACGATTGTCGGGGGATCTGTCGTCTACCGTTTCGGCTTTGCCAAACTTACGGCGGTCAACCTGGCGCGAATCTATGCCCAGGCGCCGCATAAAGACAAAGTCTGCCTGTTTGCCTTTCAGAACCGACGCAGTTATTACCTGATTGTGATTATGATGTTGATGGGGTACACCCTGCGGCACCTGCCGATTGACCGAATTTATCTTGTGCCGGTCTACGGCACAATCGGGCTGGGACTATTCCTGGCCAGTCTGGGTTATTTCCGGAAACTCATCCAACCGCACGGCCCCTTTGACTAATCTTCAGCGTCCGCTTGCGACGGCACCAATGATCGTTTTAGACGTAGGGGCGCGGCTTGCCGCGCCCGTGGGCAGGGCAAGCCCTGCCCCTACGGTTGGTCGGACCGGCGCGGTATCGGTTAATCCTCCAGAGTAAATTTCCAGGCGCAAAACCATTCCGCCGGATGCTTATCGGGCGGGCAACCGATGCATTCGGTCGTAATTCGCGGGTCGATTGTCCGGGCGAATGTCGTGTATTCCACCAGACCGCCGGACTTGCAGGGATAGTCGGCCAGCCCCTTGCGTTTGCGGGCATTTTGCACCCGGCACTGGTTCATCCGAAAAATAAATGATGTCTCGTCAAGCTCCTCGAACGACTGTTCGTTGATCATTGCATACAGCCGGAAATTCAACGCGGTTTTCAAACCGGCCAAACCCGGTTTTTCCGGCATCCCGAAAAACATTTTAATCCGCGTTGCTTCATAGGGTGACAACCGCGTCCATGCCGTATCGTTACAGCGCTTGGCGTAGTCCATCCCGCAACTGTTTTCGACCGCCTGAAACCAGACACCGTCATTGACCAGCCAATTGACCGATGCACCTTTCAACAGCGCCAGCAGTTCCTCATTCGATTTATCGTTGAGCGCCTTGGGGACGCCGTTTTCGATATCAAAGCCCAGAATATCGGCCAGCCGTTTGAGCATGATCTTCCCGAACAAATCACCGGCCTCGGCCTCGATTTTGAACGATTCGGTCATGCCCAGTTGATGCTCGACCTCGCGGAACCAGAACGCATAATGGGCAAGGGTGCGACGGAATCCCTCCATCACGGCGCGAACGAGATCATCGTGCTCCAGCGCGGCAAAATTCTCGGGTAGTAATTTATTTTCCATCAGTACTCCTGTTGGCGTCGGCATACAGCGGGGCACGGTGCCCCGACAATTCATCCGTTAACACCTTGTTGAGGATACCCGTGACCGGCGGGCTTGTCAAGCGGTCGACCGGTCGGGTGGCGGTTTGTCCTTGCCGGGTCGTTGGCGGGCGTTATCTTGTCTTACGGAATTTGCGATTAAGGATGAGCTGATGGACAATTGTATCTTTTGCAAAATCGTCGCCGGACAGGCGGAGGCCAGCATCGTGTACGAAACCGAGCGTGTGCTGGCGTTCATGGATCTCGTACCGATCAATCCCGGCCATACGCTGGTTATACCGAAAGAACATTACCCGGAATTGAAAGACATACCGCCGGATATCGGTGGCGAGATTTTCCAGGTGGGGATGAAAATCGAGCAGGCAATCAAGGATAGTGACATCCCCTGCGAAGGGACCAATCTGTTGCTGGCTAACGGCAGTGTGGCCGGGCAGGAGGTCTTTCATCTGCATCTGCATGTGATCCCCCGGCTTACCGGTGATCGCTCCGGTTTTCGGTTTAACAGTGTGAATCGGAGTATGCCGGGACGCGAGAAACTTGATCAGATGGCCGAGAAGATTCGAATGAGCCGCTAAACAATGACGGGGTACGATAACTGTCGCACCCCGCCTTTGAACTTTTGTGTGTCCGCCGGAATATTCCGACAGATCAATCACCAATCTTGTTTAACTGCCGAGGACCTCGCTGACCTTGGCCAGGAATTTCTGCTGGTCAATTGGCTTCTCGAAATATCCATCCGGTTCGCTTACCTGTTTGCGGCTGCGGATGAACCGCTCGAAATCGGCGCTGATGCCGGTAACGATAATTACCTTGATCTCCCTGGTTTCCGGGTCGTCCTGTAGTTGCCGGAACATCTTGACCCCCGACTCCTCGGGCATCGAGATATCCAGCGTAATCAGGTCGGGTTTTTCCGCCCTGGCGGCGGCCATGCCTTCTTTACCGTCGGCCGCGGTGACCGTCGTGTACCCGTTGTCTTCCAGAAGGGTGGTCAGGTAAGTGACCACATCCGGTTCGTCGTCGACGATAAGGATTTTCCGGCCGGCCGCCCCGCCCGGTCCTGCCGCTTGTTCGTTCATAATCCGCCTCGCTATGTTCAGTTCTTTTTATCCTTGGACTATTGGTAATTTGATCCCGGTTATCCGCCCTAATGGAATTCCCACTCGATGAATTCCCCTTTGACATCAACCATCGCGTTGACAATCAACTCGACCAGCCCGCCATACTGGATTCGCGATTTCTCCCAGACATTATAATAACCAAATAAATCGCGGAGCTGACCCTTACAGTTCGAACAGGGGGCACACAGGTATTTTTTCTGTTCCGGCCCGGGATAATCGTCGAAGGCCTCCAACACCTGTTTGAGTTTCATCCGGCCGGAGACCGACAGCCGCCAGTCCTGGAAATTGTGTCCGGACATGATCGCAAAACCGCTCCCGCCGCCGCAACAGTAGTTTTCGACGCCGTGCGGAGTCATTTCACGGAATTGCGGACAAAGGTAACGCAGGATTCGCCGTTGTGGCTCGACAATGCCCATCAGGCGGACCATGTTGCACGGGTCATGCAGGGTAACCGGGAAATCGTTTTTCGCGGGATCGAATTTGATCTTTCCCGAGAAAACAATGTCTTCCAACAGGGTCATCGCCGATTCACGGGGGATATTATATTCACCCTGGTAGACGCGGTCGGCAATTACCTGGATGGCCTTGTGGGCGTGACCGCATTCGCCCATCACGATTTTTTTCACGCCGAGTTTTTTGGCGATCTCGGCATGCTTAAGCGCCACCCGGGCCAGTTGGAAATCGTCGTACCAGAGGCCGTAATTGATTCCGTCATACCCGACTTTTTCCGACGACATCGTCCAGGACATCCCGGCCGCCTCCAGGATAATCGCAAATGCGCCGGGGTTTTCCGGCCAGGCGAGGATTTCGCCGGCGTTGTGGATCAACAAAATGTCGGCGCCCTTTTTGTCCCACGGGGTCTCATATTTGATCCCCGTCCTGTCGTACATGTCCTCGTCGATAAACTCAATATTGTCTTTGACCACCAGCGGAGTCATCCCGGTAGAGGAGCCAACCGTCAACTGCTGGACCGACCCCTTCTCGTGAATCTCCCTGGGCGCAATGCCCATTTCCTGCGAGAAGACCTTACGCAATTCATGGGTGATCAGGCCATTGTCGACACCGATCGGGCAAGTCTGCGCGCAGCGGCGGCAGAGGGTGCAACGGTAGGACAATTCCATTAACCGCGAGACTGTCGTCCAGTTCAACTCGATATCGCCACTGGTGAATTTCCCGAAGAATTTGCCGCCGGGTTTGAGATACTTGCCGACAATCCGTCGCCAGACCTCCGAGCGATAGGTCGGGCGGTAGACATCGTTTTTACCCGAAGCAGTATAAATCGGGCAGGCGTCGTTGCAGGTTTGACACTTGGCGCAATGTTCCAAGGTGAGCAGCAGCGGCTGCAGGAAGGTCCAGTTGTTTTCCCTGGTCAGGAGTTTTTCCAGACCGGAAAGGAACTTGTCGACCAGCTCTTGCTCCTCTTCTTTGGTCTTTGGCCGGGGAAACCCGACGGCGATGGTGTCGTCAAGGGTGCACTCTAATTTTTCTTTGTGCTCGGGTTTGATCTTGGCCCACTTCGGCTGTTCGTCGAGCTTGTCATAGGGTGGGGGCAGGGGCAGCAAATCGGCCAGATTGACGTGGGTCAGTTGTTGACCGGGGTTCTTGCCGATGTCGGTAATTTTGACGTGCTTGGGCATTTACTTGTCCTCCCCCGTGTCCAGGGCGATGTCGGCCCAGTTCTTTTTTCCGTCGGCTTTCAGGTGCGGCGCGGCCCAACTGACCGGGTAACCGAGTTGTCGTTGGATGGCTTTTTCCAACTTGGAGCCGGGCAGATTCGGTTCGTCATTCCAGCGCACCGCGTGGTAGGTGAAATACTTGGTAAAAAAATGGGTCATGTGGGTGAACGGCAAATACAAGACAAACAACATGGCGATGGTCAGATGCAGGCCGCCGATCCCGGCCGGTACCGCATTCGGTGAGAAGGTAATTAGCTCGTGGGCAAAACCGGCGATGGCGTCAACCGGTTCATTGCCGACCGCGAATAAATATGTACCGGTGGCAAAGAGTGCCAGCAGGAAAAGCAGGTTAAAATAGGCGACCGGCGGTGAGAAACTGCGCAGCCGGTAGCTGCCGATTCGCAGCACAAACAACCCGGCGGTTCCGATTACCCCGATGATATAGCCGATCAGGCCGACAATGTAGGCGACCTGTTTGATCAACGAGCCGAACTCGGTCGCGGTGCCGGCCAGGGCGCCGATAATTGCCAGACCGGCAAAGCCGATGACCAGGTAAAGGCCGTTGTGCATCAAAAGAGACCACAGCCACATCGAACGGTTATTCTCCCAGAGTCCTTTCTGCAGCAGGATTTCCGGAATCATCACCTTCAACTCGCCGAGCATCGACTTTTCCCGTTTCTTGGTCCACCAATCAAGTTCCTCGAAATATGAACCGCCATAACGCACCCGGTCTTTCTCATGCGCGACCGGGTAGAGTTCCCAGCGCAGATGGACCGGTGTGGTGGCCAGGCGCACGGCCCGGACCACGATGGCCACAACAAAGACCGCCACGGATGCATAGGTCAGGATGTGCAGGTAGGTCATAGGTTTTCCTCCGCCGACATTCCGGCGGAGTTTACCAGATAATTCCGGAATGCCATTTCAGTTCCCCGTTTTTTTCAACCCGGCCGCAATGCTATCCAGAATGCAACAGGGTCTTGATATCTTCAGTAAAATAAGCGCCGTAACGATATACATTACATTCCCGACAATCGATCCCGACTTTGGCGCACGTCGAATCTTTCAACATCCAGCAGGGTTGAACACTGTCCAGATAAGCCGGACAGGCGTCGCGTTCTTCCTCGGTACACGGTTTCATTTTCCAACAGGGAAGGATGGCCAGTAACCGCCGGATCCCCTCGAAATTCAATCCCAGTCGGTTGATCAGGCCACGGATGATGTCAATTCGGCGAATATCGGCCTGTGAGAGAAGCCGCCGCCCGCCTTTCGTCCTCTGGAAGATCAGCAGTCCTTCGCTTTCATATTTGCGCAGGGCCGAGACGGATATCCCGACTTTCTCGGCGGCGGTCCCGATGGAGATGACCGCCTCATGATATTCCGGGTTGTTGTTGGGGCCAGTTTTGTGATTTTTTTCCCAAGTCATCATCCTACACCGTACGGTATAGCTTAACTTCACTATTAGGTATACGTGTTATCGACAACAGTGTCAAGAGAGGTGAAGAAATCATCGTCAAAAAACTGGACGATTTGACAGAAAGCATGATGGGGCGGGAATCCCGGGGTTTAACTCATTTACGATTAATATCTTAGAGTATTGTCTGCGATTAAGTCAATCGGTGAAGAAAAAGAGAAATCCCGTAAGAAAAACTGATCCCACGTGTACTGAGGATAAAGGTCAATGCCGTCGCAATCCTGATTCCCGGAGAGAATGACTCCGTAGGGAGGCCGACTGTGAAATCAATAACGATGTGTAGACTATTTCTCTGGTTCTCTTTAGTCGCCGGAATAGTCGTGGGATGTTCATCGAGCGGGTCGACGACTGCTCCGATTCAACCGGCGTTGATTGGAGAATGGAGATGGGAAAGTTCGTCCGGAGGATTTACCGGAGGAACACGAACGCCCGCATCAGAAGGGTACACCAGGACGTTGCGAATTTGCGGTAATGGTGTGCTGGAAATCTATCGGAATGGTGTGTTGGAATCGCGAAAGGCGTACACAATCGGTCGCGAATTATCCGCCTGGTCCGCCGATTCGGTGGATGTGATCATATATGAGGGACAATTGGCCCCGCAAATTTTTACGATTTCCGGCCGCACGCTTAAATTGACCGATATGTGCGATGATTGTTACCGTCATCATTACCGGCGTCGCCGTAATGGCGCTACTTCTCGGCAAACTGGGAGCAAAATACTATGTTGCCGGCGAGAAAGCAGAGCAACAGCGCGAACAGACGGCATCTCTCCTGGCGGAGATGAATACTATCTCCGTCGGAGGAATCCTGCCCGACCATCGGCTCACCGATCTGCATGGCGATGACGTTTGGCTCTCTGAAATCGTGTCAGAAAGGACCCTCATCTCATTTTTCTACACTACCTGCGATTTGTGTGTTGATGATTTCTATGCATTCGGTGAGGCCTGCAAAGACAGTTCCGCATACCGATATTTCGTATTTATCACTCCTGAAGACCCTGAAGTAGTAGGAGAATTTCTCCGTTCACACAAAATCTCTGCGCTGATCCTGATTGATCAGGACGAAGAATATGGACGCGAATTGGGCCTCAGCGTCTATCCATTTTCAATAATTATCGATCGTGAAAATAAAATCCACGATATAATCAGCGGCAAGATATCGCCGCAAATATTCGAACGGATCATAAAGATAAATGCCGCAACCGGGACATGAAAATCGGAAGGGAGGTACTGTATGAACCGAAAGTCGCTTCGCAGTTATTGTCTACTCTTTCTCTTCACTCTCGCGCTTTGCTTCTCGTTTTTGACCACCAATGGTTTGGAGAAAGCCGTAGCAAGCGATACAAACTGTTGCAAAATTATCAATTGTTATACTCTTTGTGGAGGGAATCCAGACGGCTGGAAATGGGGAGATTGGGATGGGAGGACCTGTAAGCAAAGAGAAACAGTCTGCGATGCAAATTGCAATTGTGAATAAAGAATGAAAACTCCAGGTTGCGGCGGATGATATTATTACTTAAGATCATATGTTTAGCAAAAGATAGCAATGGCTTTTAGGGGGAGTGTGATGGGGTGGTTTGGCTTCGGCGGTTTGCGTGTCGTAATCGCATTATCTCTAATATCCTGTCTTGCAGTATCTGCCACCGGGCAGAATAGCATCCCCGATTCATCCAATCGACGGTTTATCAAGCTGGCTCAGACGAATGGGGTCAGCGACGCTCCCAATACCCAATATCGCATTCATCGTGCCGGAAACTTCCAGATGACGATGACCAATTGGGGTGAATTTGGCAATGTTTATAGTTCATTAGTTGACCCCGAGACCGGGCTCCCCGCTCCCGGCATGCAATATCCCGCCGGGAGTAATTGCGACTATCTAAACTGGGGTGAACTTTGGGCGGGGGCAGTCTTCGGATCTGGCTCCACCGCGGATACCCTGGTCACTCAATGGGAGTGGCTCCCGGGAGCAGAAGATATGGATTTCCTGGAGCTGAGCAACGAACCGAATAGCCCACATTTCGACCCTGCAGCAATTGCCACCGAGGAACTGATTTGCCAATATGCCGATACAATAATGGACCAGGAATACGTTTTGCCGGATTATTATACCCTCCGTCCGCATAAACCAATCGGAATCGGCATCAGGCAGCATTCTTATGTTTGGAGTTATGATTACCTGGAAGACGTCATTATTGTTCAGTATTCCCTGACTAACTTACGAAATATCCCTATCTCCAACTTGTGGCTTGGGTTATGGATATACCCCAGAGTATTGAACCGGATGAGCACAAAGGCGCTGGCAGGTAAGGAGAATCTTGTCGGCTTCATGCGTACCGCGCCCGTTTCTACCGGCGGTGACTTTGCGGATACAATCATGGCCGCCTGGTGGGCCGACAACGACGGCGATCTTTATCATCAGGGTTTCTGGGAGCAGAGCGTCCGCTCAGTCATAGGAGTTCGGGTCCTCGGATTGGGCCAGGATCAGTGCTTTTCAGCAACCCCCGTACCGAATTACTCCTTCAATTGGTGGTCGTATTTTTGGGGTCCACAAAAACTGCCGGGTGATCGATCTATTATCGGGAAATTGGGCGGTCCTTATGGAGATGCGCAACGGTACCGTTATCTTTCGAACCGTGAAATCGATTACGACCAATATTTGGCGAACGACGATTCGACCGAAAGCGGCTGGATTCCGCCGTTCGGTATACGGGATATAAAGGAGGGCGAAGTATATAATATTGCCGATGGACACGACGTATGTATACTCTATTCTATCGGTCCGCTTGAACTGGAGCCCGGCGAGACGATACCGTTTACCGTTGCCTTTGCCGGGGGTGAACTTTTTCATCGCGATGCCGGCAATCGAAAAAACCTCTCCAAAAACCCGAACGAGTGGTTCAAGAATGTCGATTTCTCAGACTTGACCAGGAATCTCCAATGGGCCTCACGGGTCTACGACAATCCAGGGATCGATACCGATGGCGACGGCTGCTCGGGGAGGAAATACGGCGTCAATTGCCGGCGGGAAGATAATGTATGCTTCGAAAAATGTTTCGAGGATGGCGATTCAGTATTTTGTTATGATGTCTGTTTTGATAATTATGAAGTCTGCGATTCGTTTTATTATGTTGGCGATGGCATCCCCGACCTCCGGACGCCCCCGCCGCCGCCGTCACCCGAAATCAAAATATCTACCGAGCCATATACCGTGCGGATTACCTGGAGCGGGAAGGTCTGCGAACCGTTTTTTGATCCCTTCTCTCAAACGCGGGATTTCGAAGGTTACAGCGTCTACAGTGGGATCGGTTCCGATGTCAACTCGCTGAACCTGGTCTGCTCATGGGATGTGGTCAACTATGACCGGTATCGTTTTATCCCCACCGCCCGGCCCTCGCCCTGGGTTTGCAACGAGCCACCGTTCACGCTGGAACAGCTGCAGAGCATGCTCGGCGCCGATTTTATCCCGGAAGAGTATCCCGACCGGAATTCGGTGTATACCGACGATTCCGGCGAGCAGTTTTATTTCGTGCCGCATGGCGGCAACCGGGGCAATGAGTATGTCGAATACGGACGAGTCGTCGACAATCCGATTCAATATGTCCGCACCGATTCGCTCTGGGATGACGACAGCCAGAGCTGGCAGTTGTTCGGCCATTACGAGTGCGTCATCGACAACTTACTGCCGAGCCAGCCGTACTATTTTGCCGTGACCGCGTTTGACCAGGGATATGCCGCGGGCGATCTCGGCCCGCTCGAATCACCACCACAATCAAACCTGCAATTGGCCTATCCGTCGTATTCACCGGAATATGTTCAGGAAAATCGGTTGAACGTTTCGGTCTATACCAATCCGTATAAAATCGACGCCGATTATCGCGGCCGGGGATATGAAGACCCCAATCATGAGGGTTTCAAGGAACGCGTGCGACGGATTCACTTTGTCAACCTGCCGCCAAAAGCGACGATTAAAATCTTCTCTTTAGACGGCGACCTGATCCGCGAGTTACATCACCCGGAGAGCCGCTTTTCGGACACCCCCTCCCACACGGCCTGGGATTTGATTACGCGCAACACCCAGGCAATTACGTCGGGCATCTATCTCTACTCGATCGAATCCGACTGGGGCAATCAAGTCGGTAAAATCGTCGTGATCAAGTAAGGCTATCGGAGGTCTGTGGGCGGAAACGGCCTTACCCAGCCGGCCCAGCCGCGATGCCCCGCAGTCGGGCGGGGATATTCCATCGTTTCATTAATGCGGCGGTGGCCGGCGGCACGTCATTCTCCCACGGCCCGCCGTCGACCATCATTCGCCGAATGTCGGTGCCGCACAGGCCTTTATCGGTAAGTGGTTTTTCCCAGAGGATTTCAATTTGCAGGCCCAGTTCGTGGAAAATCTCCCGTTTTCGCCGACCCCAGTCGTCGAGAATGGTCAGATAGAATGTCGCCTCCAGCGGCACGTATGCGCCGATTAATTCGGGGACATTGATCGGGAACGGCACAATCGAGAACTCGCTCTGCGGAATTTTCTCGGCGAGCAACACGTTCCGCACCATGGTATGACGCTCAAAATAAGTCAACGGGTTGGCCTGGGGATCGCTGCGCGCCGTGTCGGTGTCTTCCTTTTTCGTCAGTGACGGGTCGGGGTTGGTGATGCCGACAATCAGGTGGCGGCAACGGCCTTTGCCGGCCAGCAGGTATTTCACATGATCGTAATGCAAAACCTGGAAGCGGCCGTGGATTACTCCGACCTCCGTGCGGCGTTCATGTCTGTTCGATTCTTGATCCGCCACTATGAGACACCGTCCTTTTTATATACACGGATGATCCGCGCCAACACCGCCAGATTAGGATGAATCGCCAGATAAGATAAGGCAACAAACGGCAAGGGCGGCCAAAACGCGCTGCCCAGCGCACCCAGGATCATCACCGAACTGCGCGTCCCCTTGCTGGCGAGCGTCGGTTTACCCAGGGCGATTTGTAACTCACCGGCCCGCGCCGCTGTATAACTGACCAGATTACTGCCGATCAAAGCCAGGGCACCCAGGGCCAGAATTAGCCAGAGGGGCAAATCAAGCGACAATCGTAACAAATAGATGATCATCCCCAGCACCATTGCGCCGTCGGCGTACCGATCGAGTGCCGAGTCGAGAAATGCCCCGGCCCGGCTTTGCTGTGAGGTCAGCCGCGCCAATTGGCCGTCAACACCGTCGAACACCTGCGCAATCGCCGCGATCAGGCCCGCCGGCCAACCATACCCCAGGGCGAAAACGACTCCGGCGGCCGTGCCCAATCCGGCCGAACAGACTGTCATCATCCACGGTCGCAGCCAGCCGATTCGCGCTAACCCGGGAGTAATCCGCGCCGACAAATTGACTTTGATCCATTTGAGCACAAACCGGTCGGTCGGTTTGGTTCGCCAGTCATTGGGTCTGTTCATGGTGCCATCGGTTCCTCGCCGTATCGCCAAATTGCCGACAATTAATATCGGGAATCGGCGCGGCCAAGGGCCAGAACAATCTCATCGCCGATTGGTGTTGACAGTCCTGAGCACGGTCCCTTCTTTATGAATATTGATTATGGAAATTATCAATTCAGGGAGGGAACAATGCCGTTTGAATTGCCGTCATTACCATATTCGCTCGATGCGCTGGCCCCGACGATTTCCAAAGAGACACTCGAATTCCACTACGGGAAACATCATAACGCCTACGTTACCAATCTTAACAAATTGACTGAGGGCAAGCCGGAAGCGGGCAAACCGCTGGAGGAGATCATTGTCACGGCCGAAGGGGGACTGTTTAACAACGCCGCCCAGGTCTGGAATCACACCTTCTACTGGAACTGCCTGAAACCCGGCGGAGGCGGGGCGCCGAGCGGTACACTGGCCGAGGCGATCAACCGCGATTTTGGTTCGTTTGATAAATGCAAAGAGGAGTTGGCCGCCGCCGGGGCGACCCAATTCGGCTCGGGCTGGGCCTGGCTGGTTTCAGACAACGGCAAATTAAAAGTAACCAAGACCGCCAATGCCGATTTGCCGTTGAAGTACAACCAGACGGCCCTGCTGACTGTCGATGTCTGGGAACACGCCTATTACATCGACTACCGCAATGCCCGGCCAAATTACCTCGCGGCGGTCATCGACAAACTGCTCAACTGGGATTTTGCCGCCGAAAATTTCACCAAAGTATCCTACTAAACTGGATTGGATAGATGATGTACTATCGAGGCCTGCGCTGTTGCGTGGGCCTTATTTTTTTATCGCGGTAAGATCATTGCCGGAGAATCAATGTCCGATGTCAAAGCTGATACCGTCGGTATGGATTACCCGCTCGGACCGTCGACTGCGCGCCGGGACGACGCTCCGGTTGACGGATTGACTCTGAGAATCCGCTTATCGAGCATAACAAAACCCCCGGCCAATCGGCCGGGGGTTGTTGGTGTCGTGCGGGTTGTCGAAAATCTTGGCAACGTGGGGCGATTAGTACATGCCGCCCATGCCGCCGCCCATACCACCCATGCCGCCCATATCGGGAGCGGCCGGAGCGGCTTCTTTTTTCTCGGGCCGGTCGGTGATCACCGCTTCGGTGGTCAGAAGTAATGACGAGATCGACGCGGCGTTTTCCAGTGCAATGCGCGTGACCTTGGTCGGGTCGATCACGCCTGCGGCCAGCAGGTCTTCGTAAGTGTCACTCTGGGCGTTGTAGCCGAATGCGCCGTTTTGTTCCATTACCTTGTTAAAGACAATCGAACCTTCGCTGCCGGCGTTTTCGGCAATCATCCGAATCGGTTCCTGCAGGGCGCGCTTGATGATCGAAACACCGATTGCCTCATCGCCGTTGGCTTTGAGGGCATCCACGGCCTTGATGCAGCGAACCAGCGCCACACCGCCACCCGGGACGATACCTTCTTCGACCGCCGCGCGAGTCGCGTGCAAAGCATCTTCCACGCGGGCCTTGCGTTCTTTCATCTCGGTCTCGGTAGCCGCGCCGACATTAATTACAGCAACACCGCCGGCCAGCTTGGCCAGACGTTCCTGCAGTTTTTCACGGTCGTAATCGGAGGTAGTGTCTTCGATTTGTTTGCGGATCTGGTTGATCCGGCCCTTGATGTCCTCAGACTTGCCGCTGCCCTCCACAATCGTCGTGTTATCTTTGTCGATTGTTATGCGCTTGGCGGAGCCGAGATCGGATAAAACGGTGTTTTCGAGCTTAAAGCCCATTTCCTCAGAGATGACCTTGCCGTTGGTCAACACGGCGATATCATCAAGCATGGCTTTGCGGCGATCGCCGAAGCCCGGGGCCTTGACCGCACAGACCTTGAGTGTGCCGCGCAGTTTGTTGACCACCAGGGTGGCAAGTGCTTCCCCGTCGACGTCTTCTGCGACGATCAACAGCGGCTTGCCGGTCTGTGCCGTTTTTTCCAGCACCGGCAGGAGGTCCTTCATCGAGGAGATCTTCTTGTCGTGGATCAGAATCTGGGCGTCTTCGAGAACAACTTCCATCGCCTCAGCGTCGGTCACGAAATACGGTGACAGGTAACCACGGTCAAACTGCATCCCTTCGACAAAATCCAGGGTCGTCTCGGTGGTCTTGGCTTCTTCGACAGTAATCACACCGTCTTTGCCGACTTTTTCCATCGCCTCGGCAATCAGCTCGCCGATTGTGGCATCGTTGTTGGCCGAGATCGTACCGACCTGGGCGATTTCTTTTTTGCCCGGGACGTCTTTGGAAATCGACCGTAAGTGAACGATGATTGCGTCGACAGCCTGCTTGATCCCGCGCTGCAATGCCATCGGGTTGGCGCCGGCGGTGACATTCTTGAGGCCTTCGCGGTAGATCGCCTGGGCGAGGATAGTCGCGGTGGTGGTGCCGTCACCGGCGATATCGGAGGTCTTGGAAGCGACTTCCTTGACCATCTGCGCGCCCATATTTTCAAAGCTGTCTTCAAGTTCGATCTCTTTGGCCACGGTCACGCCGTCTTTAGTGACGGTGGGGGAACCCCACTTCTTGTCGATCACGACATTGCGGCCCTTCGGGCCTAAAGTCACTTTGACCGCTTCGGCCAACTGGTCGACGCCGCATTTAAGTTTTTCACGGGCGCTCGACGAAAATTTCAGCATCTTCGACATTATCTGTGCTCCTGTTGTTCGTTTGCAATTCTAGCTGATGATTGCGAGGATATCGGACTCACGCAGGATCATCATCTCATCATCACCGACGCGGAACTCGGTGCCGGCATACTTGCCGTAGAGCACCTTGTCGCCCTTCTTGACTTCCATCTCGACCAGCTTGCAGTCATCACCGCGGCGACCCGGGCCGACTTCAATAATCTCGCCCTCTTGCGGTTTTTCTTTGGCTGTGTCGGGAATAATGATACCGCCACGCTTGACTTCTGCCTCGCTATCCAGCGGCTTAAGAACAACGCGATCAGCCAGTGGACGAATACTCATGTTACTCTCCTTGTTGCGTTATGTGTATGGTAACTTTACGTTTAATTCGCAAATGAGTCATTTGACTCGTTGACCCTCTCAACACTAATATACAGATAAAAATCAATTTTGTTAGCACTCATATGAGTCGAGTGCTAACAAATCTGTCAAATCCTGCCATATGCGACCATTTTTTATAATTTTGCCGTCGGAGAAGATGGGTCGACAGGGGGTTTTGGGGTAAGTTGTTATTATTCAGATGATTACATTACTGTTGTCGAGTGGTTATTCGGCGATCTCCAATGCAAGTCAATAGTCTATAAAGATTTAATTCCCGGGTGATGATCCAGTTAAGGCGGCTCATATTCCCGGTTTTTGAGGCAAATAGCACTCTATCAGAAGCACAGATTGCCACAAACTTGTGAAATAAAAACACAAATCCGAGTGGGCTATGCCGGGTGAACGTCGCTATCAGACGACCTATCCGGACCTGAAAGTGCCGGTATTTTTGGCCACAAATCGCCGGAATGTCAAAACGTCACAGTTCGGTCTTTCGAATTGCTTGATTCTGTAAGGTAAATTACCGAATTAAGATAAAAATAATAGAGATTGCCCAATGGCAGGGTGGGGACATCATCGACCAAAACGATCCGACATATTGACCGGGTCAACCGGGTGTTTTACCCGGAAGCAACATCGTTTTTGACAACAATATCGTCGGCTGCTCTTGCCCAATACGGTAAAGTAGTATTGTATAAGCTTTGTGAATTTATTAGTAAGCCGAACCCAGAGAATTTGGCGATGTCGTTCACATAGTTCCTGAGGAGTCTCGTATGGCAGAACCGGCAGCAGCCGAAACATCCCTCTCCGCCGCCATTCTTGTTGTCGGGGGAGGAATCGCCGGGATGACGGCTGCAATCGAGGCATCGGAGGTGGGTAAAGAGGTTATCCTTGTTGAGAAAGGCCCATCACTCGGTGGCGCGGTGGCGCGTATCAACCAGTATTTTCCCAAGCTCTGCCCGCCATATTGCGGGATGGAGATGAACTATCGTCGTTTACGCAATAATCCCAAAGTCCGAATCCTTACGCTGGCTGAGGTCGAAAATATTTCAGGGGCGGCCGGCAGTTACAAGGTGCAGATCCGTCGCAATCCCCGTTTCATCAATGAAAAATGCACGGCGTGCGGCGAATGCGCCAAGGTCTGTGAGATTGAACGCGACAATGAGTATAACTGGGGGATGGACAAGACGAAGGCCGTCTATCTGCCCCATGAAATGGCCTACCCGATGCGCTACCTGGTCGATCCCGCCATTGCCGGGGACGAGCGGATGAAAGCCTGCGTCGAGGCCTGTGAATATGGCGCCTTTGAACTTGAGCAAAAACCGGTGACACTGACTGCGACAGTCGGCTCGATTATTTGGGCGACCGGTTGGGAACCCTACGATGCCGGGAAGCTCGATACGCTCGGTTTCGGCAAACTGCCCAACGTGATTAATAATGTAATGATGGAGCGGCTGGCCGCCCAGAACGGCCCGACTGAGGGAAAAATTGTCCGGCCGTCCGACGGCGGCGAAATCAGCAGTATTGCTTTTGTCCAGTGTGCGGGTTCGCGCGACGACAATCATCTCCCGTACTGTTCGTCCGTTTGTTGTATGGTCTCCATGAAACAGGCCACCTACATTCGCGAACGATATCCCGAAGCCGACGTCTATATTTTTTATATCGATATTCGCTCACCGGGTCGGTTGGAAGATTTCTACCAGAAGATGCAGGCCGATGAGAAGATTCATTTCCTGCGCGGCAAGGTGGGCAAAATTACCGACGCGGGCAATGGTGATGTGACTCTTGAAGCCGAAGATACCCTGACCGGCAAGCTGCAGAAGGTGACGGTGAATATGGCCATTTTGGCCACCGGAATGGTGCCGGCCACCGCCGCGGCCAAGCCGCCGGTCGATGTGCCGCTTGATGAATATGGCTTCATGCTCGCCGACGGCAATCCCGGCGTCATTGGCACCGGAACGACAGTGCGGCCGGTCGAAGTGGCCGCTACTGTGCAGGATGCCACCGGCGCGGCGCTCAAGGGGATTATCGTCGCGAAGGGGGTTAACTGATGGACACGAAAGTCGGTATCTATATCTGTTCGGGTTGTGAAATCGGCCAAGCCCTCGATATCGAAAAACTTATCGAAGCAACCAACGAAGAATGCAAACCGGCGATTTGCCGGACTCATCCGGCGTATTGTTCGGCCGAAGGACTGCAACAGATCCGTGATGATATTAAAAGCGATGCGCTCAATCGCGTCAGTGTCGCGGCCTGTTCGCAGCGGCAGTTTACCGACCTGTTTGCCTTTGGCCAGGACGTCCTAGTTGACCGGTGCAATCTTCGCGAGCATGTCGCCTGGTCGCATAAACCGCAGGACGAGGATGAAGACACGCAGGTGATGGCCGAAGACTATATCCGCATGAGCAACGCACGTCTGAACACCACCGAACCGCCCGAACCGCTGATCGAGGAAATCTGCAAGACGGTGATGGTCGTCGGCGGCGGGATTTCCGGGATGAACTCCGCTTTGGCTGCGGCGGCCGCCGGCAATGATGTCCTCCTGGTCGAAAAAGAAGACAAACTCGGTGGGTGGGCCGCCAAGTTCAAACAAGTCTTCCCCAAACATCCGCCATACCATGACCTGGAATCGTCGGGCTGGCAGGAGCTGGTGCAAAAAGTATCCGAAAATCCCAAAATCACGGTCAAGACATCGACGACAATCGCCAAGACCAGCGGTCAGCCCGGACAGTTTATGGTCAACCTGGAAAACGGCGCCGGTCCGGAAGAACATCAAGTCGGGTCGATTGTGTTGGCGACAGGTTGGAAACCATACGACAAGAGCAAGCTCGATTATCTTGGTTATGGCAAATCGCCGAATGTGGTGACCAATGTCGAACTGGAACAGATGGTTGCCGCCGATAAACTGGTCCGGCCCTCCGACAGTAAACCGCCGGAGAGCATCGCCTTTATCCAGTGCGCCGGTTCACGCGACGAAGACCACCTGCCGTACTGTTCGGCGGTCTGCTGCCGGGTTTCGCTTAAGCAGGCGATGTATGTCCGGGAGAAATATCCCGATGCCAAAATTTATATCCTCTACAAAGACCTTCGTTCGCCGGCGCAGTATGAACGGTTCTATGCGCATGTTCAGGAAGATGACGCGCTGTTTATGACCAAGGGCGAAATAGCCGAGGTCAGTGTATTGGCCGGCGACCGGCTGGGAGTTGAAGTCGACGAGACTCTGCTCGGCGAGAAGATTAAAATCGAGGCCGATTTGTTGGTCCTCGCCGCCGGAATGGTCCCGTCGACCTTGGTCGAAGACGAAGTCGAGGCCGTTGCCGGAGAGGAAAGCACCGATGACAAAGCCGACGAGGGTATGCTCGAAGACGGCAAGAAAGAGGCCGCGGGAGCAGAGAAAGGCGCAAATATCCTCAACCTGACCTATCGCCAGGGCACCGATCTCCCAACGTTGAAATACGGCTTTCCCGATTCGCATTTCATCTGTTTCCCTTATGAAACGCGGCGGACCGGTATCTACGCCGCCGGGTGTGTGCGCGCGCCGATGGACCTGGCCACCGCCGCTTCCGACGCTTTCGGCGCAACGCTGAAAGCGGTGCAGTCGATTGAATGTACCGCGCAGGGTAAGGCCGTACATCCGCGCGCCGGTGACGAAAGTTATCCGGACTTCTTCATGCAACGCTGCACTCAGTGCAAGCGTTGCACGGAGGAATGTCCGTTTGGCACCCTCGACGAAGACGACAAGGGCACACCGCTGCTTAATCCCCTGCGTTGCCGTCGGTGCGGAATCTGTTTGGGTGCCTGTCCGGAACGGATCATCAGTTTCAAAGACTACAACGTCAATTCGTTCTCGCAGCAGATCAAATCGATCAGCATGCCCGATGAATTCGAAGAAAAACCGCGTATCCTGGTCTTTATGTGTGAGAACGATTCGTATCCCGCCCTCGATATGGCCGGCGCACATCACCTGCAGCATAATGCGATGGTGCGAGTCATTCCGGTGCGCTGTATCGGCGCGGCCAATACCGTAGCGATCGGTGATGCGCTTGCTTCGGGTTTTGACGGGATCATTCTCTTCGGTTGCAAACGCGGCGATGATTATCAATGTCATTTTGTTCGGGGCAGCGAACTGGCCCACACCCGGATGGAAAATGTGCAGGAAAAACTAAAACAGCTCGTGCTTGAACCCGAACGGGTGAAAATCCATGAATTGGAGATCACCGACTATCACAAATTGCCGCAGCTTTTGGATGATTTTTTGGAAGAGATCGAGGATATGGGGCCTAACCCCTATAAAGATATGTAAGAGCCACAACGATCAGGGTGTGATAACCGGTGGGGGCGATGAGCCGCCGCGAGAATTGCAAACAGATGGCAAGGGAGGAATAAAACTACGGCGACTGGCCGAAAATGACGTTATTTATCCGGGGTTGAACCCGGCCCGGCAGCGGTCGGGAACGCGGGCGAAAAACGGCAAAAAGATTGACCTCGCCCGCAATATCGACTCGTCAGCGATCTTAAGGTAATTATGTGATTCACAAAGTATTACCTGTTGATGAATCGAGTCGATTCGGCGGCGGTGTGCCGGAGTTGTCAACTAGCTGGAATTTCGGTCTGAATGCGCTTGACAGTATTTGTGAAAAATATTACTTAATCCCGGGTTTTGCCGGATCGGGTTGATCCGGTTTGATTTAACCCCTGTTCCAACTGGGAGGGGTTCCGCAGACGGGCACGGTAAGAATCGCCGGCCACATTCTTAAAGCGCGCCGGACATAAAAGGCAAAAAGAGATTTCAAAGCATATGATGAAGGGATTTTAAACTTTAGGAGTAGGTATGGCGGAGGCAACGTATAAGACGCCAAAACTCGATGAACTCGAGAAGGGTCCATGGCCGAGTTTTGTGACGGAAATCAAAATGGCCGCCAAAAAAAGCCCGATGGCGAATGATCTGCTGGGGCAATTGGAAAAGTCCTACACAGAGAAAATCGGGTTTTGGAAGCACGGCGGTATCGTCGGTGTAATGGGGTATGGTGGCGGCGTAATCGGGCGCTATTCACAGTTACCCAAAGAATTCCCCGGTGTTTCACATTTTCACACCATGCGGATCAACCAGCCCGCGGGTTGGTTTTACACGTCCGCTGCGCTGCGCAAACTATGTGATATTTGGGAACCACGCGGATCCGGTTTGACCAACATGCACGGGTCCACCGGCGACATTGTGTTCCTCGGTACGACGACCGACCAACTGGAGCCGGTTTTCGAGGAATTGGCCAAGGTCGATTTCGATATCGGCGGTTCCGGTTCGGACGTGCGGACCCCGAGTTGCTGTTGCGGGATGGCTCGTTGCGAATGGGCCTGTTATGACACAATGGGCGCCTGTTACGATTTTACGCAGACATTCCAGGACGAGTTGCATCGACCGGCGTTTCCCTACAAGTTTAAATTTAAATTCTCCGGTTGTCCGAACGACTGTGTCGCCTCGATCGCGCGTTCAGACATGTCGATCATCGGTACCTGGCGCGATGAGATCCAGGTCGATCACGACGAGGTCAAGAAGTATGCCGATGGCGGTCTGGACATTGTCGATGATGTCATTGTCAACTGCCCGGGCAAGTGTATGAAATGGGACGGCAACAAGCTTGATATCGACAACTCGTCCTGCCGCCACTGTATGCACTGCATCAACGCCATGCCGAAGGCGCTGGCTCCGGGCAAAGACCGCGGCGCCTGCATCCTGCTCGGCGCGAAAGCACCGATCGTCGAGGGCGCGTTGCTTTCATCGGTTTTGATTCCGTTTATCAAGATGGAACCGCCCTACCAGGAGATCAAGGATATCGTGGAGCGGATCTGGGATATCTGGGGCGAGGAAGGCAAGGCGCGCGAGCGTATCGGCGAGTTTATCCAGCGTGTCGGCCTGGGCAATTTCCTCGAAGCTATCGAACTGGAGCCGGTCGCCGAGATGGTGGCCCATCCCCGCGAAAACCCGTATGTTTTCTATGAAGATTATTATGAAGAAGGCGACGAGGATGAGGAAGAAGAAGAAGAGAACGAATAACCGGAGCCAACGCCAGTCGTTCTCTCCACAATGCGAGAAAAAGTACTTCTTGATAATGAGGTAGAAAATGGCCGTAGATATGAGTAAAAGACGGACCGATTATGGTCCCCCACATTATGAGCAGTTTCTGCCACCGATAATTAAGGACAACTACGGCAAGTGGAAATACCACGAGGTCCTGAAACCCGGTGTCATGGTGCATGTGGCTGAGGGCGGGGATAAATTGTTTACCGTCCGCGCCGGTTCACCGCGTCTGATCAGTGTCGACAAGATTCGCTTATATTGCGACCTTGCGGACAAGTATTGCGACGGGTACCTGCGGTTTACCAGTCGGAACAATGTCGAGTTTTTGCTTACCGACAGCAGCAAGATCGATGCGTTGATCGACGACTTGCAGAAACTGGGTCATCCGGTCGGCGGGATAGGCAATTCCATCTCCAACATCGTTCATACCCAGGGCTGGGTCCACTGTCACTCATCGGCGACCGACGCCTCCGGGATTGTCAAGTCGGTGATGGATGAACTGTGCGGCTACTTTACGTCGATGACGCTTCCCGGGAAACTGCGGATTGCTTTGGCCTGCTGTCTGAATATGTGCGGCGCGGTGCATTGCTCGGATATCGCCATTCTGGGTATCCATCGCCGTCCGCCGAAAATCAGCCATGACCGGCTGCGCAAAGAGTGTGAAATTCCCTCGGTGGTGGCGTCCTGTCCGACCGCGGCGATCCGGCCGACAACGGTTGACGGCAACCCGTCGGTCGAGGTCCTCGAAGAGAACTGTATGTTCTGCGCAAACTGTTACACGGTTTGTCCCTCGATGCCTTTGAACGACCCGCTCAATGATGGCGTCTCCATCTGGGTTGGCGGCAAGGTGTCCAATGCACGCCACGAGCCGATGTTCTCGAAACTCGCGGTGCCGTTTATTCCAAACAATCCGCCGCGCTGGCCCGAAGTTGTCGATACGGTCAAGAATCTCGTCGAGTTGTGGGCGGCCAACGCCCGCAAATACGAGCGGATGGGCGAATGGATCGAGCGGATCGGCTGGCCGAAATTCTTTAAGATGGCCGGCATTGAATTTGAAAAGCAACACATCGACGATTTCAAGCATGCCGGACTGACCTTCAAGCGGTCCGTGCATCTGACCTATTAAAGGGGTATCACTGTGGCTGACATGATGTCAGTAGAAGAAATCGCCGAGGCGATGTACAAGATGGTCGCCGAATCGCAGGGCCAGAAAAAACTTAAACCGATGGACCTGACCAAGGCCATGTTGGTGGTTTTTGAAGGCAAGACCGATAAGAAAACCTGCAAAGCGGCGATTAAGGAACTGGTGAATTCCGGGCGGTGCGTTTATACGTACTTTGGCGGTAGTTTTATCGAGATACCGCATCGGGAAGGCGCCGCCAACGATTGATTGGATCGTTGTCTGACCATCTATTTTTGGTTGGAGGCAGCATGAGCGAGGTATGCCCGCGCATCATGATCGCCGGCACATCCGGCGACGCGGGTAAGACCATTCTGTCCCTGGGGTTGCTGGGTGTCCTGACGCGGCGGGGGATGAAAACCGCAGCCTTCAAGAAAGGCCCGGACTTCATCGATGCTGCCTGGTTGGGACGCGTTGCCGGACAGGCCGGGCGAAACCTGGATACATTCATGATGGACGAGCCGACGATTATCGGTTCGTTCGTCAATAATAGCGCTGTCTCCGACATTGCCGTCATTGAGGGCAATCGTGGGTTGCACGACGGCCAGGATGCGCAGGGGACTCACTCGACAGCCGTACTGGCCGCTTTGCTGGGTGCTCCGATCATTCTGATTCATCAGGTTCGCAAGGCCACCCGTACCGCGGCGGCGGCGATCATGGGCTGTTGCACGTTCGATCCCCGGGTCAACGTGGCCGGGGTCGTGCTCAACGGTGTTGCCGGCAAACGCCACCAGCGGGTAATCACCGAATCGTTGGAACAGGCCGGCGGGCCGCCGGTCGTCGGGGCAATTCCGCGGTTTGATGATCCCTCCCTTCTGCCGGGGCGGCATCTTGGACTGGTCACGCCGGAGGAGCATCCCGATCCGGAGCAGGCGTTAAATCGAGCGACGGAAATCATCGATGAATATGTCGACGTGAACCGGATCATCGAATTGGCCGGTTCGCGGCCTTTTCCGCATCGGGCACAACCGTCGTTTGACGCCTCCAGCGACCGCCCGTCCGTGGCGCGAATCGGATATTTCCGGGATGCGGCGTTTACGTTTTATTATCCGGAGAATCTGGAAGCGCTCAATAACGCCGGGGCGAAACTGGTGCCGATTGCGGCGGTGGATGATGATCCGCTCCCGGCCGACCTTGACGGACTCTATATCGGCGGCGGTTTTCCTGAAACACATGCCCGGCAGTTGGCCGATAATACCGCACTGCGTGACGCGGTCCACGTTGCGGCTGAGCGGGGGATGCCGATCTACGCCGAATGTGGGGGACTGGTGTTTCTGGCAAAGTCGTTGCAGGTCGACGAGATAGTTTACCCGATGGCCGGGGTTTTCCCGGTTGAACTCGTGTTGGAAAAACGGCCGCAGGGACATGGCTATTGCCGGATGATCGTTGACCGTGAAAACCCTTATTTCCCTGTCGGCAAAACAATCAACGCGCACGAGTTCCATTATACGCGGATCGCGAACGGTGCGGAAAATTCAGCAACCGTCTGTGCGGCGAAGTTGGGGCGAGGGTCGTTTAATCGACGCGACGGCTTGGTGGTTCAGCGGACGATGGCATCATATTTCCATCTTCATGCGCTGGGGACACCGGAATGGGCACCCAACTTTGTCCGGCTGGCCGGGGTTTATTGCGCCGAACGGGGATCGAGTACCGAATCGGGGAATACGGCGATATCAACCGCGTCGTATTGTTGATATGTCGCGGGTGAGACTCTGAGTTTCGTGACGAGTACAAGGCGGCCCCGGAATAGAAAAAGTTATCCTTTAGACAAGGCTGGCCGGGATGGGGCCTGGGCTGAGCAGGTAAAAGGACGTTCATCATGGTGATCAAGAAGAAAAAAAAGAAAAAAGCCGGCCTGGGCAGGCTGCGTTCACGTCCGGCGATGGGCGGAGCGACCGACCAGTCCCCGAACAGACCGTTCCATGTCGAAAAAACAGCGCCCTGCCATGCCGCGTGCCCCAATGAGACTGTTGTCCGCGAAATCCTGACCACTATTCAATTGGCCGAAAAACACGGTAAGTCGAACGACGAGGCCTTTGTCGAGGCGTGGAAACTCTTTGTCGAACGCAACCCGCTGCCTTCCGTTCTCGGGCGGGTTTGCCCGCATCCCTGTGAATCCGATTGTAATCGCAAGGAGAAAGACGGGGCGGTAGCCATCAATAATGTCGAACGGTTCATCGGTGACTATGCTATTGAAAAAGGTCTCGAACTGCCCAAAATCAGTGACGAACGGCGGCAACAAAAAATTGCCGTGATCGGTTCGGGGCCGGCAGGGCTTTCATGCGCCTATCAACTCGCGCGGCGCGGGTATCCGGTGACGATGTTCGAGGCGTTTCCCAAACCCGGCGGAATGCTGCGCTATGGGATTCCCGACTATCGACTTCCGCAGGATATCCTGGACAAGGAAATCGACCGTATCCTCAAGCTCGGCGTTGAACTGAAACCGAATACCTCGGTCGGCAAAGACATCCCGTACGAAGATGTACAAAAAGAATACGATGCAATCTTTGTGGGGATCGGCGCGCATAAAGGGTATGCCCTTCGTGTACCCGGTGAAGACGCCGAAAATGTCTACACCGGCACCGAGTTTCTCAATGCCGTTAATCGCGGCGAGACAGTTGAGCTGGGCGAGAAAGTCATCGTCATCGGCGGCGGCGACACCGCTTTTGATGCCGCCCGCGTGGCCAAACGCCTCGGCGCCGACTCGTGGATAATCTATCGCCGCACGCGCAATGAGATGCCCGCGATTGAGGAGGACATCATTGGCGCCGAAGAAGAGGGTGTCAATATTGAATATCTGGTCGCCCCGGTGGAAATCCTCAAAGAGGGTAACCGCGCTGTCGGGATGAAATGCCGGCGGATGGAACTCGGTGAACCCGATGAATCCGGCCGCCGCCGGCCGGTGCCGATCGAGGGCTCGGAATTTACCATTGATGCGACCACAATTATCCCGGCGATTTCACAGGAGCCCGATTTCACGGGGCTGGACCATTTGCATGAAGGCCGCGACTGGATCAAGACCGACGACCGCGGTCAGGTCGCGGACAAGACCTATGCCGGCGGGGACGATCTCGAACTCGGACTGGTCGTGATTGCCCTGTACCAGGGCCGTCGTGCCGCCGAAACGATCCACGAGAATTTCACCGGCGAAAAACCGTCCCACCCGGACAAGGAACATGTGATCAAACACGACAAGATTCTGCTCAACTATTACGAGAACCTGTTGCGCAACGAAAAGACCAACCTGCCGGTCGAGGAGCGGCTTACCGGGCTGGATAAGGAAGTCAGCGCCGGTTTGACCGAGGAGCAGTTGCTGGCCGAGGCGAAACGCTGCATGAGTTGCGGTTCCTGTTTTGAATGCGGACAGTGCTGGACGTATTGTCAGGATTCGGCGGTGATCAAACCGTTGTTGCCGGGCCAGCGTTATAAGTTTAAACTTGAATTTTGCAAGGGTTGCGACAAGTGCGCGGAAAACTGCCCTTGCGGCTATATCGAGATGCACGATCCGGCAACATATGTGCCACCACAGCCGGTGAACTAAGTGAGACAGTCAAATAAAGAATGACCAGGGAATATGTCCTGATAAAGCGGTTTCAACAGAGAGGGAAGTGGAATGGCGATCTTTGAACATGGTGACATTAAAATCGAGGTCGACGAAGACGGCTTCATGCAGGAACCCGAGCAGTGGAACGAAGACATCGCCAAGGCACTGGCCACCACTGAAGGTGTCGATGATCTGACCGAAGAACACTGGAAACTCGTCAACTACCTTCGCGAATACTATCTGAAATTCGGTATTGCTCCGATGATCCGCAAGCTGTGTAAAGAGACCGGATTTCCGCTGAAGAAAGTCTACGAGTTGTTCCCGTCGGGGCCGGCCAAAGGCGCGTGTAAAGTCGCCGGTTTGGCCAAGCCGACCGGTTGCGTGTAAGCGAAGTTCTATCGCCGAATGTTCCGCTCGGTTTTTGGGCTGCGCGGACGATGTGCGACCGGTGAATTGCCGCTCCCGCCCCGGGAAATGGAAAAATGTCATTTCCGGGGAGTGAGGTGTATAGCGACTGATTTTCGACGTCGGCGGCCTTGGTGCCTGCCGCCGGAAATTACCGTGTCCTTGCGCCGAGGTATTGTGCCGGTGATCACTATTTCGGCGAGTGGAAGGTCGGAATCGACCCTGGGTGATTGATGTCAACGACTATCGGGCATACACAAAAAGCTGCCGTCCTCGAACGGTGGCGGGCAATGATTTTTCAGACATACCCGGCGGACGGCGCTCGTTTCCTCCAGCGGGAAAAGGACCGTTTCGCCAACCCGGTTGGCTCGACTATTTGCCAATCGACCGAAGTTCTGCTGGAAGGACTCCTGACTCAGGGCGGTGAGCATGGCCCGGGGATGGCCGAGGCGCTCGAGGCCATCGTCAAAATCAGGGCGGTCCAGGATTTCGCGCCCTCCCAGGCGGTGAGTTTTGTTTTTCTGCTCAAAGATGTGTTGCCGGAGTTTGCGGCGGCCGAGGCACCGCTCGATTTGGACGAACTTAACGCCCGTATCGACCGTTTGGCCCTAGTCGCCTTTGATTGTTATATGAAAAATCGTGAACAAATTCACCAGATTAAGATAAAAGAGATTAAAAATCGCGCAGACAGACTTTTTGCGCGTTCGAATGCACCATTCGATACCGTAATCAACCCAACAGAATCGAATAATGGCGACGGCGATATGAGCAGCCTGAAGGGAGGCACCAATTAGATGAAGGCTCTTTTTTCGCTCGTGGCAGTGGTGATATTAATTTTGCTGGCGTGGTTTGGTTCAGGGTCATCCGGCGGGGCTTACCTTTTTGGGGTTATTTTGCCGTATGCGGCCATCACGTTGTTTGTGCTCGGGGTTGTCTACCGAGTGCTCAAGTGGGCGCGCTCGCCGGTCCCGTTCCGCATTCCCACCTCCTGTGGACAGCAGAAATCCCTGCCCTGGATTAAAAACAGCAATCTCGACAACCCGCACTCTCTGGTTGGTGTGGTGGCCCGGATGGCGTTGGAAGTCTTGTGTTTCCGCTCGCTGTTTCGTAACACCAAGGCCGAGGTTAAAGACGGCCCCCGGCTGGTCTATGGTAGCGACAAATTTTTATGGCTTGGCGCACTGGCCTTCCACTGGTCGTTTCTGATTATCTTACTGCGCCACTACCGATTTTTCACCGAGCCGGTGCCCGGATTTATTATGGGTATCGAATCCCTTGACGGCTTGATGCAAATCGGCGTTCCGCCGTTGTTGATTACCAATATCGCGGTCACCGGAGCACTGCTCTATCTCTGGGCACGTCGGTTCACCAACCCACAGGTCCGGATCATCTCGCTGATTGCCGATCACTTTCCGCTCGTGTTGCTTTTGGGTGTGGTGACCTCCGGTGTGTGTATGCGCTACTTTTTTAAAGTCGATCTGCCGGCAGTCAAACAACTGGCCATGGGGCTGATCAGTCTCAATCCTGTCGTTCCCGCCGGGATCGGCTCGATTTTCTTCATCCACCTGTTTTTGGTCAGTGTGTTGTTGGCCTATTTCCCCGCGAGTAAGCTGATGCATATGGCTGGGATATTTTTAAGCCCGACCCGTAATCTGGCCAATTCCAACCGCCGGGTACGGCATATCAATCCCTGGAACTACCCGGTGAAGGTTCACACCTACGAAGAGTATGAAGATGAATTCCGAGACGTAATGAAGGCGGCTGGTTTGCCGGTAGAAAAGGAATAGGTTATGGCAGAAGAAACCCCAAAACCGGAAGAACTGGCGCGGGTCGATCTCAAGCCGCCTAAATCCGACTGGATGGACCCGACCGTTGAATTCCGTAAGGGCACCTGGAATTATACCGCCGTGCCCGATACCCAGAAATATCTCGATTTGCCCGCCGCCCCCAAGTGGGCCCCGACCGATGATGACTGGCCATTGCCGGAGAACTGGCAGGAGATCATCCTGACGGGGATGAAAGAGCGGCTTGATAAATATCGTTCGTTCCGCATTTTTATGGACATTTGCGTGCGTTGCGGCGCCTGCGCCGACAAGTGTCACTTTTTCATCGGCTCGGGCGACCCGAAAAATATGCCGGTTCTCCGGGCGGAGTTGTTGCGGTCGGTCTATCGCCATGATTTCACTACTGCCGGGAAAATTCTCGGCAAGTTGGCCGGCGGCCGGAAACTGACCGTCGGTGTGCTCAAAGAGTGGTTTTACTATTTTTTCCAATGCACCGAATGCCGTCGTTGTTCGGTTTTCTGTCCCTACGGGATCGACACCGCCGAGATTACCATGTTCGCGCGCGAACTGCTGAGTCTCATCGGACTGGGCATCGAATGGATTTGTACCCCGTTGTCCAACTGTTTCCGCACGGGCAACCACCTGGGAATTCAGCCGCACGGCTTCAAAGACTCGATCGAATTCGCCGTCGATGAACTCGAGGAGATTACCGGTATCCGGGTCGATGCTCCCATAAACAAAAAAGGCGCGGAAATCCTCTTTGTCGCCCCGTCGGCCGATTATTTCGCCTCCCCGCATTACTACACGTTGCTGGGGTATCTGGCGTTGTTCCACGAGATCGGCCTCGATTATACCTGGAGCACCTACGCCTCCGAGGGCGGGAACTTTGGGTTGTTCCATTCCCACGAGATGATCAAGCGGCTCAACGCCAAAATCTATGCCGAGGCCAAACGGCTCGGAGTGAAATGGATTCTCGGCGGTGAGTGCGGTCATATGTGGCGGGTGATGCATCAGTATATGGATACGATGAACGGACCGGCGGATTTTCTTGAAGTGCCGAAATCACCGATCACCGGGACGGTGTTCGAGAATGCGGCCTCGACCAAGATGACCCATATCTGCGAGTTTACCGCCGATCTATTGAAAAACGAAAAGATCAAACTCGACCCGAGCCGCAATGACCATTGGATTTCGACATTCCATGATTCCTGTAACCCGAGCCGGGCGCTGGGACTTCTCGAAGAACCGCGTTACTGTATCAAACGGGCCTGTAATAATTTTTATGAGATGCCGGAAAACACGATCCGCGAACAGACGTTCTGTTGCGGCAGCGGCGCGGGCTTGGGTACCGATGAGAACATGGAAATGCGGTTGCGCGGGGGGCTGCCCCGGGCCAATGCGGTCAAATATGTCCATGAAAAACACGATGTGAATGTCCTGCTGTGCATCTGTGCGATCGACAAAGCCACCCTGCCGCCGTTGCTGGAATACTGGGTGCCGGGAGTCGAGGTTGCCGGCGTGCACGAAATGGTCGGCAACGCGCTGATTATGGAAGGTGCAACCAAACGCACCACCGATTTGCGCGGTCAACCGCTGAAGGGCATGGAGGATACCGAGGATGTATGATGCGGGGAAAATCATTGTCGGACTGGTGATCTTCCTGCTCCTGATCACCGCTCCCGTGTGGTATAATGCCGCCAGCGGGCAGGCCTCGTATGCCCCCCACCTGGAAATCGTCACCGACGCAAAAGCCTGTGTGGCGCCGACCGACTATATGCGCACCTCGCATATGGAATTGTTAAATACCTGGCGCGATGAAGTCGTCCGTCATGGCGAGCGAGAGTATACGGCATTCGACGGTACGGTCTATGAAAAAAGTCTGTCGAATACCTGTATGGGCTGCCATTCGAACAAGGCGGAATTCTGCGACCGTTGTCATGATTACATGGCCGTCGGCCGGCCCTATTGCTGGGATTGTCATGTTGAACCGAAAGGGGGCAGCCAATGAGCGTCGATCGCCGGAAGTTTTTTAAGATCGCCGGGCTGACCGCGCTTAGTCTGGCCAGTAAGCCTGCTTTCGAGGTTTTTGCCGAAGGAGTCGACCCGGTCGATTCTACCGCGACAATCCCGCCCCCGACGACGCAGCCGACCGGACCATTGACCGCGCATCGTTGGGCGATGGTGATCGATATCCACAAATGTATGGCCGAGCATGGTTGCACCAAGTGCATCGCGGCCTGCCACCTGGAGCATAATGTCCCGGATTTCGGCAACCCCAAAGACGAGGTTAAATGGATCTGGAAAGAATCGTTTGGTCATGCCTTTCAGGAACAGGAAAATGAACACCTGCACGAGGAAATGAAACACCAGTCGGTGCCGGTATTCTGTAATCATTGCGACAATCCGCCCTGCGTCCGCGTTTGTCCGACCAAGGCGACCTGGAAACGCGAGGACGGAATCGTGATGATGGATATGCACCGCTGTATCGGCTGCCGGTATTGTATGGCCGCCTGTCCCTATGGCTCGCGCAGTTTCAATTGGCGCGATCCCCGTCCGTTTATTAAAGAGATCAATCCGAAATTCCCGACCCGGACACGCGGTGTGGTCGAAAAATGTACTTTCTGCGTCGAGCGGCTGGCCCAGGGAATGCCTCCCGCCTGTGTCGAGGCCTGTACCGCACAGGCGATGACCTTCGGCGATCTGGAAGACGCCAACTCAGAGTTACGCACGGCCCTGCGTGAACGGTTCAGCATTCGCCGCAAGGCCGCTCTGGGTACGAACCCTGAAATCTATTATCTCGTGTGAGGCGCCCATGTTGGAAAATGCCCTGAGAGGAGACAAAAAGTACTGGGGATGGATCGCGTTCCTGCTTGGCGTGATGTTTGTCGGGCTGCTGTTTTACCTCCACCAGTTGCATTACGGGTTGGGCGTGACCGGTCTGGGCCGCGATGTAACCTGGGGATTCTATATTGCTCAGTTCACTTTTTTGGTTGGGGTGGCGGCGTCCGGGGTCATGGTGGTCCTCCCATATTATTTGCATAATTTCAAAGTGTTTGGCAAGTTGACCGTACTCGGTGAATTCCTGGCGATTGCCTCGGTCATTATGTGTATGCTCTTTATCTTCGTTGATATGGGCCAGCCGTTCCGGATCGCCAACGTCTTTTTACATCCGACGCCGCACTCGTTGATGTTCTGGGACACCGTGGTTATTTTCGGTTACTTGATTTTGAATGTGATCATCAGCCGGGTGACTTTCAGTGCCGAACGTAAAGGAATCGCCCCGCCGTCGTGGATCAAACCGATCATCCTGCTGTCGATTCCCTGGGCATTTTCAATCCACACGGTCACCGCATTTCTTTACTCCGGTTTGGCCGCCCGGCCGTTCTGGATGACCGCAATTTTGGCCCCGCGCTTTTTGGCCTCGGCATTTGCCGCCGGCCCGGCGCTGTTGGTCTTGTTGTGCCTGGTCGTCCGTAAGGTAGCCCGGTATGATGTTGGTCGCGAACCGCTGCAAAAACTCGCGGTGATCATCACCTACGCGATGGCGATAAATGTATTTTTCATCCTGATGGAATTATTCACAACGATTTACAGCAACATCCCGGAACATCTGGCGCACATTAAATTCCTTTATCTTGGCCTCGAAGGCAACACGCGCCTGGTGCCGTGGATGTGGGCCTCTTCGATTCTGGCGGTGATCTCCCTGGTGCTGTTGATTAATCCCCGGACCCGGAAAAACGAGACCGTTTTGGCCTTTGCCTGTGTTGTGACTTTCCTCTCGCTCTGGATTGAGAAGGGCTTGGCACTGGTGATTGCCGGTTTTATACCCTCACCGCTGGGTGTGGTGCCCGATTATTGGCCGACTATCCCCGAGTTTTTGATCTCGATGGGGGTTTATGCCGTCGGATTCCTGGTGGTAACGGTGTTGTATAAAATTGCTATTTCGGTGCGCGAGCGGCTTGCCGCATAAGACGCCCGAACGAGTAAGGATACCACTTACGGGGTTGTGGCGACATTGCGGCAACCCCGGAATTTTCCGGCGATGGGTGTTATGGAAAAATCAGACGTGGTGATCATCGGTGGTGTTGCGGTTGGACCGAAGACCGCCGCAACATATATTCGTCGCAAACCCCGCGCGAAAGTCACCCTGTTCCAAAAAGAGGCGTACCTGTCGTACGCCTCCTGTGGGTTGCCGTATTTTGCCTCCGGCGATGTCGACAGTTTTATCGAATTGACCCACACCGTCTGGCGTGTCTCGCGTGACGCTGAGTATTTCAAATCCATCAAGGGCTTCACCGCCATCCCCAACACCGAAGTTATGGCAATCGACCGGGGACGCAAGGTTGTCACTTTCCAGTCGGTTGCCGATCGGTCACTGCACGAACATGGCTATGACCAGCTGGTGATTGCCACCGGCGGCCGCCCGGCAAAGCCGCCGTTTCCGGTGGAATTCGGCGAACGGGTGCGGTCATTCACGCGTCCGGAGGATGCGATCGGTTTTCGCAAACTCGCCGAGCGGGGACAAGTCGGTAGTGTGGCGATTGTCGGTGCCGGGTATATCGGCTGTGAAATGGCCGAGGCAACGGCGAGTCTGTGGGGAATGACCACGACGCTGATTGAAAAAGAAGACCACGTCCTCCCCAAAACGCTCGACCCGGAGATGAGTGCGCTGGTCGAAACCGAATTACGCCGGCAGAAAATCGACCTCCAACTCGGCATGAGGGTCGAGAAAATCACCTCGTCTGAGGATGGTGGGATAGTTCACCTCTCCGAAGATCGGCAGATCGCGGCGGATTTCATCATCGTCTGCGTGGGGGTGGTGCCCGAGACAGCGCTGGCCGAACAATGCGGCCTAAAAATCGGCGAGACCGGGGCGATCCTGGTCGACGATCATTTCCGTACTTCCGATCCGGATATCTATGCCGGGGGAGACTGTGTTGAATTAACGCATCGCCTGACGGGACAAAAAGTCTATGTCCCGCTTGGTTCGCTGGCCAATCGACATGGCCGGATTATTGCGGAAAACCTCGCCGGGGGAGACCAGACATATCCCGGTGTTCTCGGCAGTTTCCTGGTCAAAGTGTTCGACCAGAACGTCGGGGGCGTTGGCCTGAACTCCACGGCCGCCCTGCGTTCATTTTGTTCCCCGGCCGCGGTCTGGGGTACCTTTGCCGACCGGCCGGAATACTATCCGGAGAGCAAAACCGTCAAATTGAAGATGATCTATGACGAGGGTGACGGCCGTCTGCTCGGATTACAAGCGGTGGGGGAAGGTGATGTCGCCCGCCGGATCGATGTGTTCGCGACATTCCTGCAGTTCGGGGCGACCGTTGACGATCTGTTGAATTTTGAACATGGCTATGCCCCGCCGTACGCCGAGGCGGTCGATCCGTTGCACCATTTGGCCGGGATGGCCAAAGCGCGGGAACGCGGGACAATTATCACCGGTCCGCTGGCTGTCTGCGAGTTTGCCGACGAGGATGTGATTTGGCTCGATGTACGCGAAGAGGCCGAACAGAAAGATTTCCCGTTGGAACTGCCCGGCCTGCAAAAATTTCCGCTGGAGACACTGTGCGCCCGCCTCGGCGATTTGCCCTCAGACCGCAAAATCATTATAGTCTGCCAGCGGGGAAGCCGCGCCTACCAGGCGGCCGTATTTTTGCAGGACGCCGGGTTCGACGATGTGCTGGTCCTCGGTGGGGGCCGGGCGATGTTGGGATGAAGCGAGTTTAATTATGCAAAGCCAGTGTACGAAAAGAGACGGCACCTGCCGCAAATGTTCGATTCAGCCGCCGGGACTTTCCCGCGCCCGGCTGGCCCTTGTCGGGATTAACTATAAAACTTCGACGCTGGCCGAGCGTGAACCGTTGCAGCCGAGTCGGGAAGAACTTTCCCGGGCTGATGACCTGCTGGTCTCGACACCCGGTGTCCTCGAAGCGGTCAGTATCTCGACTTGTAACCGGATAGAATATTATCTCGTCCTGCGCGATTGGGTCGCGGCGTTTGACGTCGTGGCCGGGATGTATCGGAATTTGCGCGAGGTAGATATCTTGCCGCTTCGCGAGAAATTTTACGAACGCACCGACGTCCACGC
>JAJRUJ010000081.1 GCA_024277855.1 Candidatus Zixiibacteriota bacterium | reverse complement strand
GTTATCGCAATAATTCCCCACCCCATCGCTGTCGTTGTCGTCCTGACCGCTGTTGGCAATTGTCGGGCAGTTGTCCAGAGCGCAGGTGTTGGCCGGGTAGCCGGGATCACCATACCCGTCGCCGTCGATGTCGGTACAGTCATCGCAGAGATCACCGACGTGGTCGCCGTCGCCGTCGGCTTGGTCGGTATTTGCGATTAGCGGGCAATTATCCGTGTAGTCCGGGACAGTGTCGCCGTCATCATCAATATCGCAGACATCACCGTCACCGTCGCCGTCGGTGTCAAGTTGATCGGCATTTGCCGCATACGGACAGTTATCAGCTTCGTTGAGATACCCGTCGCCGTCGATGTCATCGTCACAGAGGTCACCGATGCCGTCCGAGTCGAGATCGGTTTGCAGTGGATTGTCGAGATTCGGACAGTTGTCACAAACATCGCCAAACTCGTCGGTATCGGAGTTTTCCTGCCCGGGATTCCATGCGACCGGACAGTTGTCGTCGACATCACTGATCCCGTCGTTATCAGAGTCGGAATCGCACATGTCGCCGATTCCGTCCCCATCGGTGTCGGTCTGATCGGGATTGAAGACTGTCGGACAATTGTCGTCCGGACATTCGTTTTCCGGATGGCCGGGGTCGCCGTATCCGTCGCCGTCGGAATCGGTACAGACATCGTTGAGCCACTCCATTACTCGTGGCCAGATTTCCGCCCGCGTAGTATAGCCGAGTCCATCGGCAATGCCCTCGTATCCAAAGGAAAAATAGACGACTTTGTATCCGGCCGACTGCACATGGACCGCCGCGACATCGGTGGAATTATAATAGGTGTAAATCGGCACGGCGAGACCATCGATCGGCTCGATAATATCCGGCGAGTTCTGGTTAGCCGCGCCGCCGGAACCGCTGATTGCCACAAACTGTCCGTCACCGATTGTATCACCCGGAACGCCTTCGACGATGATCAACGGATCACCCGGCAGATAGCGGACATGAAGGTAGTCGCGCAGGAAAGTCGAGTCGGCATCGTCGCCTAAATCCTGTGCGATATCCTGGCCGGTCAAAAACAGGTTTCCCCCGCCGTCGAGATAATCGCGCAAGTTGGCGACATCGGTTTCGCTGAGCACTTCGGAACGCTGGTCACCGGTGAACCAGATGACCGTCGGATAGAGTGCCATCGTATCAGCAGGAGGCGAGAACAGCGTATCTTTGCCCCAGACCACGTAGGGAGTGTTCAAAGAGTCTGGAATATGTGTGTAGTATTCTTCATATTCATACGAACTGTTCGCGTCGTCATCCACAATAAAAAACTGCGGTGGTCCGACATTCATGGTGATTGTTTCACTCCAGTTGTAACTGCCGCCGTTGGCCGAATAGTCTAACTGGATTTCGATTATTGTCGGAGGGAATAAATCGTCAACAGAGAAAATGATCGGGTCGGTTTGATTGTCCCCGGTCTGCCAGCGAGAGAGATCGCCGATTGTCGAAACGGCATTATCGAAGACAATATCCGGATAGGAACACGATGCGGTGACCGTGAGGCCAAGAGCATCGGCGGCGGTGTTGGTGAGGGTAACGATCATTTCGATACCGGTCTCGCCGGGATCGGCACGACCATTGTCATTGCCGAGCGCATCATCGAGATACCAGTCATCCCGGGTCAGGTAAGGCGCGAACGGATGGTCATAGACGGCATAGATGGAACCTGATTCGATGCCGTTGCAGCCCATTTCGATACGCATATATCCATCTTCGCCCCAGTCGTCGCCCCAGGAATTTCGCAGAAACCAAATTCCATTCGTTCCCTGATTATCATCCCAGCCGACCAGAACAACGATGTGATTAATTCCCTCGTCATTTTCGCACGCATCGAAAATACCACTGGAATATCCCCCGAAATAGCCGCCCGCGTAGACGAGCGCAGAAATCGGTCCATAATCCATAATGGCCTGTTTCATATTGTCTATACCGCTGGCGCCCCAGGTGTCGATCCAATCCCACGATTCAAGCCCGAAGGGATGTTGGTAGGGGCAGCCACACGCCATGTCGGAAGCCATATAGGGAAAATCTGATTCCAACACTCCCCCGGTTTCGCCGCAGGGATCGTCGGTCCAGCCGAACATATCGAAAACCTCTCCCCCGCCGTCACAACCATACTCCCAGGGATTGCAACTCACCAGATATTGTTCGGAAAGATCAACGACGAGATTCTCTCTTATTTTGATGAGGCATTCGACGACGCCGACGGTGGCAAACGCCCAGCAACTGCCACAACCGTCCTGATCTTTGATCGGCGTTACACCGCCGGTGTCACGCCAGTCGAATCGCGAAGGCAGGTCAGCGCGTACGATAATTTTTTGCGCGCCGGGCCGAGGTTGGATGCCCGCCACCGGGCGGTAGCCACACAACTGATCGAGCGGTCTGGTGGTTGCCGCGCAGGAATCGACGGTGAAATTCCAGCCTTCCTCAGCAATGCGTTCACGCATCGCGGCCAGATCGTCAGCGGTCAGTTGAGCAAAAGCGGTGGCCGCGAATAAACAGATTACTATGCCGACCAACAGTACAATAGCGAGAGTTCGCACCGCCACCTCCCCGAAGTAAATCATTAGTATGTAATTGTATGATAAGCAAAACCGGCGATTCGTCAACAACTATCGCCGGCCAAGTTGAAAATAACGATGGTACTAATCGTGCCGAACTGTATCAGATTACTGGGTGCAAGGGTCGCACGGTCCACCCCCGGACTTATAGATATGGTTGACACAAAGTACGACATCGACCGGATTGACCGCCGCATCACAGTTCCAGTCGCCGTTGGGACTGGTGCAGGAGGGATCCAGTTGCCCCAGCAATTCAATGCCCTTGTAAACGTAGTTGACCAGATAGACAACGTCGACCGGATTGAGCGCCCCGTCTTGATTCAGATCACAAAGGCCGTTACATTGGCAGTCATAGCACGCGTAGTAGGAAACGGTAACAGCATCAACCCCGGCTTCGACGCAAGAGACCTCACCAAGATCGGCGGCCTCGAAACGCAGTTGCATTTCGGCTGACGGCGCGAGGAAATCGGTGACCCAGAATGAGTTTTCACCCCAGCCACCATCAGCACCGGCAATCGGTCCAACGGTTTCAACCAGAGTCCAATTGGCGCCGGCATCATTGGAGATGTAGACATTGAAGACATCATCACGCGCGCCATTTTCCAGGTCGTTGCTGAACCAGCGGGCGTAACTGACCACACCGTCGGCGGCAGGCAACTCAAAAACCGGCGAGTCGAGAATTGTCGTGCCACCGTCAACATCGTCATATTCGGCATTGCCGGTGACATAGCAATAATATGAGTTGTCATAGTCGACCGGCGGTCCGCCATCGTCTCCCTTATTCAGGGGAATTACCCGCGCCCAGGTTCCGGCGGTCGCATCGCCGGAGACGGTCCAGCCCTGGTTGGTACTAAAATTATCGGCAATAGCAGCCAGGACTTCGGAAATCGGCAACGCACGATATGGTTCGGCCGGGTCGGGATCATACATCCGACCATCAGACTTTTCCTCGGCAGAGAGATAATATTCCAGCGTTTCGCCACAGGCCACGGCCGGCAGGATAACCTCATAACGATTGCGTGATATCTCGGTCAGATCGACAGTCTGCACCGCTCCACCGGAGATACTGTAGTGGAGTTGCCCGGTCCCGGGAACGGGATCGCCGCCATAAATTCCGGACACGATTACTTCAAAAGTCGCCGTCTGGTTTGGACCGAGAGAGTCAGGCGCTTCGCCGGTAATAAGAAGTTGTTTGTTTTGCGGTTCATCGACATCGAACGCCACGGTCGGATCGCCGAAGAGAGTCAACTCATAATAACACCAGCGCATACAGGATTCGTTTATTCGATACAGGTTGTCTTCTTTCGAATCATGGTTGGCCTTGCCCAGTTGCGGTTTGTACTCATACGCATCGTAGACGGCATCCCAAAATTCGCGGGCAAAACGCTGGGAGGGACCATCGGTGCTGCCACTGCTGCCCCAACCATAGCGGGCGTTCATGACGACCGCAAAGGCGCCATAATCATGCTTGGTGGTAACCCGTTCGGCCCAGCAATCGGCATTATCGAATTGCCCGGAATAACACGCCTGGGAATAGAGAAAGAAATAGTCGGAATTGACCAACGCCGACAAATCACTCGTGGTCATCTTTAGGGCATAATACGTGTTGCCGTGTCCGAAGTGGTTAATAATATGCACACCGTCGTTGATCCGCGAGATCAATACAGATATCGGCCAGGAGTTACCCGACCAGTCGCGATCGTAGATTTCTTCGATATCGTATTTATAGATGGGGAATCCGACAGTCGTATACCCATTGGCCGACGAGCCGCCGATCATCTCTTCCAGGGAATTGGCCGCATATTCCGATGCTCCACCAAAACCCAGGTGTTCTCCCAGACTGAGGACATTCCGCAGATAATTCCCGGTTGCCGTCAGATACTGGATCGTTTTGTTGACGAAGCGGTCGGCTTCGGTGGTATTGCCGACACAAGCGCGACCGAGATAAACTTCGGCAACGAGATCGACGTCTCCCCCGCCGTCGCCGTCACCGGGTTCGCCCCAGCGGGAATCACCGTCATAATTCCAACCGCCGTCCAGGCAGGCAAAATAGATATCGCCGGGCATCGAATATTCGATTGAGCCGGCATGTGAATCAACATAGAGGTCCTTGGCCGGGATGATATCGTCATCACCCCCGATTAAAACATAACTAATGCCGTCATACAGGTAACGGTCGCGGATATAATCGCGAATATCATCGGGATTGGAACTGCCGATCTCGGTAGTGGTATGAATCTCGGTCAATACCCCGGTGGTATCATGATAATCCTTGAGCGGCTGGAAGGAAGCGGCAAGTACCGCGGTGGTGATGATCAATAAATCATAAGCGGTGGCTGGTTGCCTGGCCATCGCGGCATACGAATCGGCGGTGAGAACATTATCAACTTTGCGACGGACATCGAGATTATCCTGCGGTAAACCGCGATAGAGCGCCGGTCGATCGACGGAATCTTCCAAATGGACCGTCACCGTCAATTGCGGCGTATAGGAAAGTTCGCCGACGGCCGGAAGGTATTCCACCGGTTGCAGTTTTAGGATCAACAATCGATAGCCCCGGAAACTCTGAGTGCCGATCTCCTTGAACGAAACACCCGGGAATGGCCGCACCGAGGAATAGATTGCCCGATCGGGCACTGGTGGCGCAATATCAGCGGGATTGGCCGAGAGCGGAAACGGCACGGCATTCGGTTCGACAAGATATCCGGCCCCGAGAGAGATTTTCGTCGATGCGGTCACCTCAATGCCGGCGACCTGCGAACCAGCGGGGATTAAGATCTGCGCACCACGTGCGGGCAGCGCCGGTTCGCCGGGATTGCCGCCGTTGGGGGCGTCGGTCATGACCAGCCGTTGATAGGGCTTACCACCGATCGTAATGGGCACAATTTGCGGACGATCAAATGAGTAATCAACAGAGATATCTTCGGCAGCGACCGAGCCGCCGGCTATGATGATCAAACCAATAAAGCACGCCAAAATCATCCGGATGGTGCCTGTGTTCCTGAATTGTCCCCGCATCGCATTCTCCCCGCTCAAGCTGAATCCAACTCTCACAATACAGACCTATGGAAGTATCGGCTGTAATATTCAAATAATCATGGTGTCTCGGTGAACTCCCGGCTGCTATTTCATCGCTCAAACATGTGGCATTTTGGTTGGTATGACACCGCCGTCCCGGTTGTTCCTCCCCTCCCCTGTACAAGAATATAATATACAGTAAATCCGGATTTTGTCCATGATAATCAACGACTTTCACAGCACCAGCCGGCGGAGGCCCATTTGAAATTGGCAAAATCCCGGAACATTTTTTTCTGTAAACCGACGGAGATTATCCCATGATTGGAATATATCCTGAGTACTGAAGCGACGCCGGAGAATCTCTGCGTATGTGAGAGAAAAAAGCCGGCGATAGGACTCGAACCTACGACTGGCTGATTACAAATCAGCTACTCTACCAACTGAGTTACGCCGGCCGATGTCTTCGGATTCAACGACGGGACGGCTGAAAATATTGGCCGGGATCGTCGTCGATTCCGCTTGCCGATATATGGATTTCATCGGGTCATGTCAAGTCGAACCAGCGCGGCCTCCTCCACGCGCAGGATTACAGTGACAAATCGGGCAGGTCCTCAACCCCGTGTCTGGCCGCATCGGCCCGGATGATCCGCGCCAACTCCCGGCGACGGGTATCATCAAGAAGATGGGGAATGCCGTCTTTGAGATATTCGGTTACTCGTTCGCGTGCCGCGCCCAGACTGTTTTTACTTCCTCCGGCCACCCATTTTTCCCGAACGTCCCGGTTAACCACCTTGTCGGGGTAATATCCCTCTTTTTTGAACCATTCGAGAGTATGCGGGAGCGACATAAAATGTCCGGCGGCAAGGCCCTCTCGCAGGATGTCAAAGGCGAAGGGTTTACCGCGTGGGGCGATGCCGTCCACCAACCGCTTGGCATACCCGCAAACCTCGTGGTCGAGAACGAGTTTCTCCAGCGACTGGCAGGTTTCGAATTCGAGCATACCCGGGCCGGAAATGTTGTTGATTCCGCTTAACGCAGCAAGCACAATTCCCGCCGATGATTCGAACCCGGCCTGATAGTCTACGGTCTTGCTGTCGGAGAGTCCCATGTAGGCCTGGGTGGGCAGGCCGATCGATTTGGCGATCTGGGCATAAGCACCGTCGATCATCATCGTCTCGAATGCCCCCATCGGGGTCGTGCCCTTACGCATATCGAAAAACGCGGGTGAGCCGCCGTAAATAATCGGCGCACCAGGTTGACGCAGTTGGTGGATCACGACTCCGCTCAAACTTTCGGCAACATGCTGAACCAGCGCACCGGAGAGTGTCACCGGTGAGGTCGCCCCGGTCAGGGGCATCGAGATCAGTTCAGCGGGCTGACCGGAGTCGGCGCAATCGAGCAGACTCTGACAGGTCAGGTCGCTCCATTTGAGCGGCGGGGACGGGCAGCAATCGAAAATCGCCAACGGTTTGGCGGCCAGGGCCTCGGCCGAGCCTCGGATAACCACCATCATCTCTTTCATCACGGCAAAACCATCGGTGCGAAAGGTCCCGGTGACCACCGGTTTACGGCCGCATTGCAAGGCAATGTAGAGACGATACCGATCACCGAGATCTTCGGGAACATCCGACGGGATAAGTCCCGTGCTCTGCGCGGCATAGTGTGGCAGCAGGTCGGTGAGGGTAGAAAACGAGACAACGTCGGCAGTGACCGCTTCACGGATGGCGTTCTGTTCGGGATCATGGATATTCAGCGCGGCTGAACCGGGATTGAAATGGATATTGTCGCTGGCCAACACCATAGCTTCCGCCCCATCGCGATCATAGAGCCGAATAGCCGATGGTGCACTGGCTATTGCGCGGTCGACGAGTTCATCGGATATTAAAATCCGCCGACCATCGGAAGACTTGCGGCACGAGGAGTCCAGCAGCATTTCCACTGCCGTTTTGTTTTCGATGAACACGCCGATCTCGGCCAGCACCTTGCGGGCTTCGACAAGAATCGATTCGACCATCTCGTCGGATAACCAGCGGACTTTGGGACGGACGGTATCCATACACACCTCCCGGATGAGATCAGTTAATACGCTCCCGGCCATCAACCGATTGGATTGACTGCCGGCGATAACGACAATCCTGCATTTCGCAGTATTCGCATTGGTCGCCCTCGCGCACACGGACCGGCTTGGCGGCAATCTCCACGGCAAACGAAACCGATTTCCGTGGGGTCATCATCAATCCCGGCGTGAGACTGACGCCAATCTCGGCCGTGGGCAAAAGCGTGAAAATATCTTTCTGTCGCTCAAGCGCCCAGCGACCATAGCCGGGACTGATCCGACAACCCAACCGGAGAGATTTATCGTCGGGAATCGATATCAGCCGTCGATTGGCGGCCTCGGCGAGGCCTTCGGCATAGACCGAACCGAGCGTATCGAGCACGAACGCGGCAAGGATATCACCGGCGGCGGAATATTCGGCGGCGCGGCGTTCCAGCCGGTCGCCGATAGTCACGACACAAAGATACACCTGCTTTTTATAAAGAGGGAATCCCGGGTCGAAACACACATCCCCCGCAAATCTGCCATAAACGCCACGCGGCCGGATCAGTTCCGGGACGATCTCGCGCTGTCGATCCAGCATACTGGTGACCCGGTCATCCGGCAGCTCACCATCCGGGTAGCCAAGGTAATGGAGTAGCATCTCCTCGTGAATGACAGGCGCCAGATCGTCGAAACGGCCAATTTCAGACGGCGGAGGTTTCATGATGCATAACTTCGGCAACGGCGCGGATATGTTCGGGGGTGGTGCCACAGCAACCACCGACTGCCGCGACGCCGGTTTGGAGGATTGACTTGATTGCGGCAGCGAACTCGGCGGGGATAACATGATATTCGGCGCGTCCGTCCACAATTTGTGGTTGACCGGCATTGGGCTGTACCAGAACGGGGAGCGTTGATTCCGCCACGAGAATCTCGGCAAGACCGGCCATGTCAGCCGCGGCAAGAGTGCAATTGGCGCCCACCACGTCGGCCCCGGCATCAGCCAGACATTGGACGGCGGTTTGTGGCGTGTCACCCATGATCGTGAAAAAACCGCGTGGTTTTTTATCAAAGGTCATCGTGACGACAACCGGGATATCGCATAATTTGCGGACGGTAAGCACGGCGATTTCGGCTTCCCGGAGATCGACCATCGTTTCAATCAAGAAAAAATCGACTCCGGTGCGGGCAAAAATCTCGACCTGGACCTGGACGGCTTTGGCAAGTGATTCCTTATCGAGATCACCGACCGGCGGGAAGAACTTGCCGCAGGGGCCGATATTCCCCGCCACAAAAATTTGGCGCTCATTAAAACTGGTTCGCGCGGCCATCGCCAATTGTGAAGCGGCGAAGTTGAGTTCATCGGCGCGACTTTCGAGACCGTGTGCCGCGAGTTTGAGCGGAGTACCGCCAAAGGAATTTGTAGTTAACACGTCGGCGCCGGCGTTGAGATATTGCTCGTGTATTTTTCGCAGCACATCCGGATGGTCGACATTCCACAACTCCGGGGCCGATCCCGCCTCGAGTCCGGCGGCCAGCAGCAAACTGCCCATGGCGCCATCAAAAAGCACCGGGGCTTTCTTTAGTTTTTGGAGAAATCCGGTCATCGGCCCATCAGCCCATCGGCGAGTTGGACAGCAGAAACGGCATCACCGGCATAGCCGTCGGCGCCGATATCGGCGGCCCATTTTTCGCTACAGGGAGCGCCGCCGACCAAGACGCGATATTTACTTCGCAGGGTGCGCTGATTAAGGAGTTCGATGACTTTTTTTTGCCCGGCCATCGTGGTGGTCAACAATGCGGAGATGCAAATAAAATCGGCATTGAACGCTTCGGCCTCGTCGATGAATTTTGCGGCGGGAATGTCGGGGCCGAGGTCGCGGGTTTCATATCCATTGGCCGAGAGGATAGTCGCGACAAGGGTTTTGCCGATATCGTGAATGTCGCCTTCGATGGTGCCGATGACCACACGGCCGCGTGCGGCCGGTGTTTGGTCGGTCTCAGCAAGTTTCGGCTGGAGGATGGCAGTCGCCGCTTTCATCGCCTCGGCGGCCAACACGAGTTCGGGAAGGAATAATCCACCTTCGTCCCAAAGTCGCCCGGCTTCGCGCAAACCGGGAACAAACCCATCCTCGATAATAGAGAGAGGATCGAGGTTGTCAGCAAGCGCGCGATTGGCCAACATCACAGATTCCTCACGATTGCCGCGCAAAACGGCCTCGCGACACTCATTGAGAATATTACTCATCGATGATATCCCTCCCATCTTGTCCGGTCAACGTCCATAGCAGTATAGTAAACAGACGGGAAAAAGACACTTCCTCTTCCGGCCGACTTGGTTATTTCAGAAACCTGGCCAGCCAATCGAACTGGACATCATATACATAGCGCAGGTTCTGGAGTTTATGCACCATGTGTCCTTCGTCGGGGAAATAGAGAAATTGCGACTCCACCCCGCGCCGCTGGAGGGCAGTAAACATGCCGATCCCCTGGCTAATATCGACCCGGTAGTCTTTCTGGCCGTGGATCACCAGGGTCGGCGTGCTAAAATTGGCGACATACTTCTCAGGGGAACGCTCACGGTACAGTTCGCGGTTGGTCCAGGGTGTACCCGCAAATTCCCATTCGGGGAACCAGAGTTCCTCGGTAGAATAATAATCGCCGATATTATCAAAAACACCGTCAACCGTAACCAGACAGGCGAAGCGATCGGTCTGGCCGCAGATCCAGTTGACCATATACCCGCCATAGGAGCGGCCAAGCGCGGCGAGGCGAGTGGCATCAATATAATCAAAGCGGTCGATCAGATAGTCGAGGCCGCGCATCAGGTCCTGGTAATCTTTGCCTCCCCAATCGCCGGAGACCGCATCGCAAAACTCGCGGCCATAACCCCTGCTGCCCCGAGGGTTGATCTGCGCAACGATGTATCCCTGCGCGGCGGTCAGATGGGTGTTCCAACCATAGTAGTTAAAATCGTTAAGCCAGCACCATTGCGGGCCGCCATGAATGAGCAAAACAAGAGGGTATTTTTTTTCGGGTCGGAAGTCCGGCGGATAGGTGAGAAACCCCTGGATCGGCAATGAATCGACACTATAAAACCAGAACTCCTCAGACGGGGACATCTTCACCCGGTCGGTCATCTTTTTGGTATAATAAGTCATCCGCTGGAGAGTCTTGTTTTTGAGATTGTAGCTGTATATCTCAGTCGGCTCGGTTGAAGTCGAGCGGGTGCAGTAAAGCATGTTACCATCAGGCAAAATACTCAGATCGCCGTAGACACCGTCAGCAAGAATTTCGAGAATTTTGGAGCCGCGCACGGCCACGCGATAGATTCCGACATAACCCAGGTCGACCGCGGTGAAATAGATATATTTACTGTCCGGGGAGATAATCATCTCCCCGACCGAACGATCATAATCGGCAGTAAGATTTTTGCCGGTACCGGCCTGACGGTCATAGGCAATAATATCACGTTGGTCAGATTCATACCCTGCCCGCGCCATTTCCTGATAAATCAGGTATTTGCCATCGGGACTGTAGAGCGGCGAACAATCATTGCCGGGATTCGTGGTCAGGCGAACCGGTTCTCCGCCGGTGATCGGTATTGTATAGAGGTCATTACCGTAAGCAACGGCCACGTTCGAGTCGGGATTCATCGAGAAACAGAGTTCGGTGCCATCGGGCGAAATCGCGTAGCTCGGTCGCCCCGCCCCGGCGACGGGCGGAACGTCTCTGTCACCGGGTGTAAGATCGACGGCCACGGAACCGAGGGTGTCGGTCAAGAATAGATGATTACGTTTACCATCCGACCAGGAGTTGTAATGACGGAAGAGGAGATCATCGTACAACCGGGCCTGGACCGGATTGTCTTCATACAGACTGTCGGTAATCCGGTTGCAGTCGTCGTCGGGGCAGTCCGGATGAACCGCTGAAGTATATACCAGACGATTGTTGTCCCCGGACCAGACCGGTGACGACGCGCCGGTCGAGAGGTCGGTAATCCGACGAGCTTGGCCTCCATTCGGTGAGATCAGGAAGAGCTGGCTGCCCGCATCCCCCCGGGCGGTGAAAAGCAGGTACCGGCCATCGGGCGACCAACGTGGTGAGAATTCACTCGATTCTCCGTCCTGTAATCGGCGGGGCGACCGGCCGTCCAACGGGAGGATATAAATATATGTCGAACTTTGGTTGCTCTTTAGATCGCGATGGCGCAATGTATAGGCCAGCAGTGAGCCGTCCGGCGACAATTGCACATCACCGACCTGGTCGAATCCATATAAATCATCGAAGGTCATTACCTCCCCGGCACAGACCATACCGCTAAAAATCCCGACGAGTACGACGGCAATGATCGATATTTTCATTTGAGTATTCCTCCCGATTACAGGCAATACAATCTGCGACAATGTGTCAATATCGCCGGAGGAAAAAACGACAAAGTTACGCTTTTGGCCGGTACGATCCGCCGGGATTAAAAAAGGCCGGGATCACTCCCGGCCTCAGGTTTGGCATCGTTTGACATCGATCCTACTCGACTGAGGGCTTGAGGTAACCTTTTTCATACATGTAGAGCTTGGCGGCATCAATGACCCGGGGCGTGTCGCCGTAATACTCCTCGGCGATCTGATAGGCCTTGAGGGCCCGCGCCGAGTCTTCGCCGGTGCAGGCGGCCCGGATCGAGGCAAACAGCAGGTCGCCGGCCATAATGCCCTGCAGGTCGATATTAGCCGCGGCAAGATATTCATCGGCGGCAGAACCAAACTCACCGCGCTGTTCCATACAGCCGGCAATACCCCAGTGCGCCGCGATCACCAGTAGCGGATCATCGCCGTAATCGTCCAGATACCGCTTGAAGAGGATTTCCGCCTCATTGAAATCGCGTTGAGAATAATAGGCGTTGGCCAGGTAATAGCAAGCCAGGCCGGCGAGGTCGGAACTGCCATAATCATCGAGGATTTTGCGGAAATCGATAATGGCCAGCGAGGTGCTTTGCGACCGCATTTCGATCGACGCCCGGCCGAATAGTTCGCGAACTTCTTCCCGCTGGGTGGTCTGGTGGTTACTGATCATCCAGACAAGGGCGACGACCGCGACAATACCGCCGGCCACGCCGAGGACGAGTACTTTTTTATGCCGGAACTGTTCGACCAGGTAAAAAATCCAGGAGACGAACTTGTCCTGTTTCATATCGTGTTTGGTCATTCGGCCGGTGGTCTTGGCGCTCATTTTATTCCTCTCTGACTTACCAACAACTCTTTCCCGAAACGTACCCCGCCCATTTTGTCTATATCAATATCGGAAAATTCACTCTTTTAAAAAAGGCGAAACCGCAAGGGTTCCGCCTGTGGTACCCAACTCTCTCAATCCCGTCAACTAAAAATAGCCGGTAAAATTCAAAGTAAAGCGACTCATCACCTGTTTATACTCGCGCGCATAATCGGCAAGTTTGGTCCGGTCATAAGGCGGAATACCGTTGTTAGACGTGCGCAGGTAGTAGGTCCCATTGTCAGACGAAGAAAAACTTTCAAACTCCATCGCGGCGTCAAGGTGGATCTGACTCCAGTAAATCCCCGCGCCGAAGGAAAATCCAAAGCCCATATTCTGTTCATCGCTGCCGCCGGCGTAGGTGACCACGTCGAATACGGGCCGCTGGTAATACGCGACCAATTCGTTGATCGTCCCGGAAGAATTGCCGGCAACCGACGGGGTGTTATGCAAACCGACACGCAACGGAATTTTGCCGTAGCCGGTTTCCATGGTGTATTCGGCGCCGAGACGAACCTGGTGCAGGTTGTACCAATTAGTCGGATAGTCGATAAATTTGCTGGCCGGGCTGAGGACGCCTTTATCGTCGACCGATGGTTCGGTGATCTGCTGGGTGGCGATGTTTTTGCCCTTAAAATCACGATACTGATAATCAAGGGCAACAAGCAGCCGTTCCGAAACGTGGTATGCCCCGCCGATCCCCACCGAATACGGCATCTCAATCTTCCGTTTTGTGATAAAGAGGGCAGTCAATGGCTCACTCGGGATTTTGTTTGTCACTGATGTCACGGAGGACTGATAGTCGAGTTGTTCGGTCAGCGTCCACGGAGTCGTGAACACCAACCCCACCGACCAGATATCGGTTCGATACATCAGACCAAAGTTGGCATAAACACCCGAATAATCGATATCGGCTTTAGACGAAGCGAGACTGGAATCTCTGAATTCATCCTCCACCGGTGCAAGGGATTCCCACGAAGAGATATGCGAGAAATCATCTCGACGATCGCCTGCGGCAAGGTTTATCCCCGCGCCAAAAGTAAAATCGGGGGCAATCTCCGTACCGAACCCCAAATTGATGTTTGCCAAGCTCCCAACGGAACGCAACTTAGATTCTAAATCGATGTCAATATCTGTCTGCCCGATCGTGCCGCCAACAAACACCGCATTTATCCCATCCTCGTAAAAGATGTCCTGCGTGCGGTTATAGGTTGCGCCGAGGACAAACTCGTGCTCTCGAAGAGTGATCGGCGCAATAAAAGACCAGAAGCCGATATTGGCAAAGGTCCCGGACGCATGGCCGTAGCCCACCGGGTTGTTATCAACCGATAAGTGCTCCAGATTCCAATTGAGTGAAGTCAGCACACCCTCGTTGTAGGCAAATCCGGCCGGGTTCCAGGTACCCGCCGAGCCATCATCTGAAGTTGCCAGGAACGCCCCGCCCATGCCGCGCGCCCGAGCGCCCGCGCCGAGAAAATTCCAGTTATAATAGGACTCGTAGCGTAATCCTTGAGCGAAAGCAAGGCTTGCCGAACAAACCAACAGCCCTGTCAGCACAATAGTCCGGAATTTCATACTCGATTCATCCTCCCGCCTGTCGTCCGGGTTCCAAATATCGCCAAAGCGTTGAATTAATTCGTTCTATGTGGGAGTGTCAACTGTTTTTTGCCTCCGTGGAGTTTGGTTTTGGCATAATGTATGCCGTCGGGCATAGTTTGCCCTCGGGCGGGATTCCGACCGCAATAGGGAGGGTGGTGACAAGGCGGGAAACAATATTATAGTACACCAATCGCGAGTTCCCCAACCACCAATATACCTTGTCTCCCGGCGTTTTATTCCCACCAACAGAAGACAATTGCGGTTGCGCGGCACCTTTTGGTATGGTTCATTGATCGTCATGAGTACGGGATTGACCATCGCCGTCTGCGGCGCCGGCCAGACCGACAAAGCCCAGGCCGCAACAGCCGAAGCGGTTGGCCGGGCCGTCGCCAAGCAGGGCGCACGGGTAATTTGCGGCGGTTTGGGCGGTGTGATGGCCGCCGCCTGCCGGGGCGCAAAGTCAGCAGGAGGAACGACAATCGGTATCCTCCCCGGACTTGATCCCCGGGACGCTAATGAATGGGTCGATATCCCGATTGTCACCGGCCTGGCCGAGGGCCGCAACCTGTTGATAATCTATAACGCTAACGGAATCATCGCCCTGCCGGGAGGGAACGGCACCCTCTCAGAGATCGCCTTCGCCCTGAAAACCAATACCCCGGTGATCGATTTTGGCGGCTGGAACGTGCCAGGCATGATCCCGGCGACCGATAGCCCGAAAGCAGTTGTGACACAACTACTTAAAAAAATAGAGTCGCGAGGTGGCGGTCGATGAGCAGTGTACGTATATTCGTTTCCGGTGTGGTTCAAGGGGTTGGCTTCCGTTATTTCGTTGTGGCTCACGCGCGAAATCTGAAGTTGACCGGCTGGGCACGAAATTTGCCCGACGGCAGAGTGGAGGTTGAAGCGGTCGGTGAGCGAGGAATCATCGATGAATTAATTAAGAAAATCAGGGTCGGGCCGATGGCCGCGCACGTAGCTTCGGTTAATATTGAGTGGTTAGAGAAAGATCCGGCATATCAGGGGTTTGAAACCCGTTATTGAGACAGTTAATAGCCCATTCGGCGCAAAGTGACATGACGTATATATGTATGTCCTCTATCTGAGGTAGACCAGCCAATGAGTGAATCTCTCAAGAAAAAAATTCGGGATATTCCCGATTTCCCCAAGCCGGGGATCATTTTCCGTGACATCAGCACATTAATGAAAGATCGTGGCGCGTTTCGTGAGGTACTGACCATCCTGCATGACCAGTACCGCGACCGGGCCATCGACACAGTCTGCGGAATCGAAGCGCGCGGGTTTATCTTCGGCGCGGCTCTGGCCGACCGGCTGCATTGCGGTTTTGTGCCGGCGCGCAAGGCCGGTAAACTACCCGCCGGGACGATTGCCGAAGAATATCAGCTGGAATACGGCACGGCTAAATTGGAGCTGCATACCGACGCTGTCGGCCCCGGCGACAATGTACTGGTGGTGGACGACCTGCTGGCTACGGGCGGCACCGTGGCCGCCGCCTGCAGGTTGATCGAGCAACTTGGGGCCACGGTTTTTGGGGTGGCGATAATAGTCGAGTTGGTCGACCTCAAGGGCCGTGAGAAACTGAACGGGTATGACGTGTGGTCATTGATTACTTATAAAGGGGCCTGAAAACCGCAATTGAAGCATGTGAGCCGAAGCGGCCCTCAACACAGAGAGACGTAAACGACAGTAATGCCCGTTACCAAGTTGAGAATAACGCCAATGCCCCCGTAGCTCAGCATGGATAGAGCAGAGGTTTCCTAAACCTAAGGTCGCAGGTTCGAATCCTGCCGGGGGTATTTCCCCTTCCCGATGAGTGAAATCGAAACATTAATCGAGCGGATCCGCGAAGTGACCGGCTGGCGCTCGGTCGGCCGGCCGACAATTTTCACCGACACATCGGACCCGTTCCGCATCACGCGCGGATCGATTATCCGGCTGGACGGCCGCGATTTTGTGGTCCGGGGGTATAAACACGAATCACGATTCGGAATTGCCGACCAGTTCAAATACTGGGTGTTCTCGACGATTGAACTGGTGTCCGGTGAACAAAAAATTATCAAGACGGTTTTTAACGAAGATTTTAATGTCCATATCGGGCTGTTCAAAATTCACTGCTACCGGAGTCCCGACAAAGAAGCCAATGTGCTGGATTTGGTTCGCGGCGATCGACGATTCATGCAGGGGTATTCGGTGCGCGATGACAGCGGCAGTAATGTCCGTATTTTGGATTATATCAAAGGCCCGTCGATTTTGGAATACATATATAATATCGAGAAAAGCCATGAGCGCTATTTTCATGAGGACCTGCCGCAGATTTTACGTCACCTGGCCGGGTGTATCGAAGCGATTGAATTTCTCCACGACCGGGGCACCTGTCACGGCGACATTCGTAATGATCATATCATTATCGACGCCGAAACCGGCGAGTATCGCTGGATCGATTTCGATCTCAACCAACATGTCTCGGACTATGATATGTGGAGTATCGGCAATATCATCAACTACGCGGTCGGCAAGGGCATCACTACGTTCAGCAAGGTTTTAAAAGACGAAAAGGTTCCCGATCGCGTGAAAGCCGGCTTGTCACCGTCGGATGCCTCGGCATTCTATGAATACCGGATCATGAATCTGAAACGCATCTATCCGTACTTACCCAAAGGTCTCAGTGACATCCTGCTGCATTTTACCGTTCAACCAAAAGCATTCTATACGACGATGCAACAGTTGCACCGGGAGTTTCGTGAAATGCTGGACAGAGACTTTCCGGTGGCGTAAATTGACGGTACCGGGTGAGACCAGACAGGCAATTCCGGCGAAGCATAAACAAAAAGGGTCCGGCGCATGAAAACGGTAATCATCGGGGGTGGGCGCGGATGTCGCGCCTTGATCGAGTTAGCCGGCGGCTCATTTCTGCAGGAGTTAAAACCGGACATCCGATGTGTAATCGACCCCCAAGATGATGCACCGGGGATGGTTTTTGCCCGTCAACGCGGGATACCGACCTCGAACAATATGGCCGACGCATTGACCCTGCCGGGACTCGAATTGGTTATCGAACTGACCGGCCAGGATGCGATTCTCGATGAGATTTACCGCTCCCTCCCTCCCGGCGTCAAGCTGATCGACCACACGTTTGCCCGGATTTTCTGGGACCTGGTCAACGCCCGCGAAGAACGGGAACGCCGACTCGAGGAGATGATTGCCCTCGAACTCCAACTCGAGAAGGAACACCATTTTCTGCAAAGTGTTCTGGACAATATCCCCGACCTGCTGATCGTCCTCGATAAAGATCGTAAAGTCATCAAAATCAACGATAGTTTCAGCCGATTCGCGCGAATCACCCCGGAGAAGGCGGTGGGCAAAACATGCGCTGAACTCCTCGAACGGACGGCATTTCGTGAAAATTGTCGTGAGACACTGACGATGCTGGACGAAGTATTCGAGACGGGTCAGACAATCTCAATGATCTGGCAGACCCCGGCTCCCGCCGAGACCCATTGGGAAGTCACGCGGACACCGATTAACGATCCTGCCGGTAAATTGGTGGCGGTGCTGGCGATCTGGCATCGGATCACCGAGCGGGTGATGTTGCGGCGTGAAATCGAGAGTACCGAACTTCGTTTCCGTGGCTTTATCAATTCGGCGGACGATTGGATTTCGATAAAAGACCAGGCCGGTCGATACGTTATTGTCAATCCTGTCTGTGCCGCCGCATTTCATCTGCAGCCACAGGATTTCGAAGGCAAGACTGCGGAGGAAATTTTGCCGCCGGAGATCGCCCGGACCATTATCCGACATGACCGCGAAGTAATCCGCTTGCTCCGGCATCAAACATATGAAGAAGTTTTCCCGCTCGACGGCGTGAACCATATTTTCCAGACGGTTCGTTTCCCCCTGACCGATTATAAGGGTGAGAATATCGGTGTTTGCACGATTGCCCGCGATGTCACCGAACAACATGAGTTGAAAAATCAGGTGGTCCAGGCGACAAAGTTGGCGGCGGTGGGTAAGCTTGCCGCCGGGGTGGCGCACGAGATCAACAACCCGTTGACCGGCATCCTGGCTTACGCCGAAGACCTGGTGGAAGATTTGCCCGAGGACGACGAACGAGCCCAGGATTTAAAAGTGATCATTCGGGAGACACTTCGTTGCCGGGACATTGTCCGCAACCTGCTGGATTTTGCCCGGCAGGAGGCCCCCAAGTTGGAGGTCCAGCGGCTGGATCGTGTGGTGGATCAATCATTGTCGTTGATCAAAAAGCTCCCGCAATTCCAGAATATCACCATCGAAAAAATCACCGCCGAGGGTGTGCCGCCGGTGCGCTGTGACTTGCACCAGTTGCAACAGGTCATGCTCAATTTCATGCTTAACGCCGCCGAGGCGATGGAACATAAAGGGAAAATAGTTGTCTCCACCGATTATGAACGGTTGCAGGGTCAATGTGTGATTACCGTACAGGACGACGGCCCGGGCATCCCGGAAAATTTAATTGATAAAATTTTCGAACCGTTTTTTTCGACAAAAGGCACAAACGGACTGGGACTGGCGGTAAGTTGGGGAATTGTCGAACGCCACGGGGGCATCATTGAGATTGACATTCCGGCTGACGGCGGTGCCGCATTCCGGATTGTTTTGCCCGCCGCAACTCAGAATTGACATTGGCTAAGGGAAGATACAGGAGCAGGCAATGGCGCACTCTTTGGGGATTCTGATTGTCGACGATGAACAAATCGTCCTGGACAGCGTCAGGAAACTCCTTCGCAAAGAAGACTATCGGCTGTTTACGGCCCTGTCGGCCCGGGAGGGATTAACAATCTTCGATGCGGAAGATATCGGGATTGTTCTCACCGATCTGATGATGCCGGAGATCGATGGTTTGGAATTTATGAAACTGATTAAGGAGAAAAATGCAAACATCCCGGTGATCATGATTACCGGCTACGCGACGATCAGTACTGCGTTGCAGGCGACCCAACTCGGGGCATTCGATTATGTCGCCAAGCCATTTTCGCGAAAAGAATTACAGAGCGTGGTCCGTCGCGCCGCCGAACTGGCCCGAGTTCCCGACTCCACCGATCAAGCGGGAAATGAACAGTCTGAGGGTTCATCCCGACAATTGACTCCGTTCAAAACGGTCGGCGACAACTGTTGGATGATGAGGCAAAAGGACGGAAACGTCCTGTTGGGTGTGGAACATTCCTTCCTCAGCGCCCTGGGTAAAATTCAGACAGTGCATCTGCCAGCAAAAGGCGACGAATTACGGCAGGGCGGCGTTTACGTTCAGATTTTTTCTACCGATTTACGTTCGCATACGGTCCTCTCCCCTTTGACCGGCGTTGTGGTTGAAGTCAATCAGAAGGTACAGGAAAACCCGGAGCTGGCGTTCCAGGACCCATTCGGCGATGGTTGGTTGATCCGTTTGAAACCCACGCGATATGAGCGGGAACTCAAAGAGTTAGGGCTTTAGTCCCTGAGTTTGATGTTTGCGGACGACACTCGAACGGGCCAAAATGTTTTATTTTTCCTCCTGCGATTAGAGAAGTGGTCCCGGTTTGTTGGACAGTTTGGCGGCTGTATTAAGGTGGATTCGATTTGATTGATTATGCCGCCTTGGTCTCAATATAGGCCTCCATCGGTGTTTTGTCACCAAGAGATGAATGTGGTCGATCCGTGTTGT
>JAJRUJ010000080.1 GCA_024277855.1 Candidatus Zixiibacteriota bacterium | reverse complement strand
TGGCGGGCAAGGCTCTGATTATAAAAAACGCACCGGCTGGGTGCAGCACCGCCTTTTGTGGCCGGCGTATTTCTTGTTGTACCGGCTCAGGCTTGTTGGTGACGGGGACGTACACCAACCACATATAATATAAGGTCTTCGATAAGAGACCATTCAATAGTCTTGGCGAAACGCCGAAAAGACCTATAGGAGGAATAAGGGATATCTATGTCCGTTGCCGAATTAAAGATACCAAAACAACTCGGGGAGTTTCGCCTCGGCGAAAAAATTGGGCAGGGCGGTATCTGTGAGGTCTATCGCGCGCACCAGGCCTCGCTCGATCGCCCGGTTGCGGTTAAAATCCTCCGTCCCCGGCACCTGGCGGATCACGAATTATCTCGCCGGTTTGTCCGTGAGGCCAAAATCCTCGCCCAATTATCGCACCCGAATATCATCCATGTCATTGATGCCGGAACCGATCAGGAACGCGCCTGGTATGCAATGGAATTTGTTGAGGGGATTGATTTCAAGCAGCTCCTCCGGCAAAACAAGCTATCGCTGCCCGAGAAGATTGGAATCATCGTTCAGATGCTCCACGGATTGCAATATGCTCACGAAAACGGTGTCATCCACCGCGATTTGAAACCGGCAAATATCATGGTCGACACCGGCGGCAACGCCCGGCTGACCGATTTTGGCATCGCCCATCTCCTTGCCGAGGCCGATAAACCCGATTCGACCAAAACCGGTGAGCGGATGGGGACACCCGCCTATATGGCCCCCGAGCAGCGGACATCCGCCAAAAATGTCGATATCCGGTCGGATATTTTTTCGGTCGGGGTGATTTTGTACGAAATCGTCACCGCCCGTAAGCCCGTAGGCCGGGTCAGACGGCCGTCGGAGTTGAATCCGATCGCCTCGGCCTCCCTGGATGAGGTGATCTTCCGCTGTCTCGAGCATGATCCCGCCCTGCGGCCGCAATCGGCGCGTGAACTCGCCCAGGTTCTCACCGAGAAAAATGTGTGCCGCACGGCACAGGCAATCGAGACCGGGACCGAATCAACCCTGGCCAAAGTCGATGGGTTTATTGGACGGTGCAAGTTTCTCGACACGCTCAGGGAATCATCCACCACAAGCACGTATGTCGTCGAGAACACAACCGATCGGCAGATGTATGTCATCAAGAAAATCAGCGGTCGGGCGATCGAGTTGGGCAGTTTGCGACGGTTGGCGGCGTTGTCTCATCCTCATATTCTCAAAATCCATGGGGCGGGATCGGATGTAAAAAAAGTCGTCCTGGTTACCGATTATGCCCGTAGCGGGTCGCTGGCCGACCGGCTCAACCGCACCTGGACCGAGGATGAAGTGCGCCAGCTCCTGGCCCAGGCGGCCCATGCCCTGGATTTTGCCCATAAGAACGGCATTTTGCACGGCAATCTCCGACCGGAAAATGTTCTATTCGATACAAACGATGCCATTCGGCTGGCCGATTTTGGCTTGCCGCCGCAACTCGGGAAACGCAAGCCCTGGTGGCGCGCGCCCGAGAATCGACAATCACGTCAGGCCGACCTGTTTTCTTTGGGAGCTATTGGTTATCGGTTACTTTATGGGGATCGCCCGCGTTGGTTTAGTGCCGATGAGCTCCATTTCCCCAAAACGCAGCCCCCGGTAAGCGGAGAATTGCGCGATCTCCTCTCTGCCCTGCTTCAGCAGGATCCGGACAAACGGATGCCCACTGCCGAGCAGATCGTTCGGTGTCTTGATAAATCCGCAAGTGCCCAGCGAGCCGAGGAGATTCGGCCGATTCATCGCAACATCCTCCCGCTGTGGGCTTGGGGGTTGATTGCCGCCGGGTTTTTAACTGCTACAGCGGCCTTACTTTGGTGGCGTTAATCGGCATGGCGGTATCAGCCGCAAGGTTTTCAACCGATCTGTCTAAATATTTGTCACGACTGCAAGAACGAAGATTGCACAGGTGCTTTCACTTGACATTTACGTCCCGTATGTTATAATCGTCATCTGTCGTCGGCCGACCGGACGCAGGGTTGGCGGCAGATCAAGCAGTGAAGACGTCCCCATCGTCTAGCCCGGTCCAGGACACCGCCCTTTCACGGCGGCGACACGAGTTCGAATCTCGTTGGGGACGCTTTTTTTATGCCCGGAGAATGACTTCGAGGTGTTTTAATCCACCACACTCAGCGAAATATTCAATTCCACCGTCCCCGAGGACGGTACGACGGCGTTGGCGTTGGCCGGCGGGGTCGCGCCGGTGCCGTAAAAACCGAGATAGTCGCCGGTTTGCGGGCCTTGTTCACAATTCCCGGTCAGGCAAACTCCGGCATAGACATAATATGTCCCCGACGGGACTTCATTTATCGTGTACTCGTGCGTCGTGCCGGAGTCAAGGATTCCCTCGTAGCTTACCACATAATAATTGTCCCCGTCAAAATTAGTATCGACCAGGACAAATACGGTTTTCCCCTCGGCAGCCGCCGGGAGGGTCAATGTTCCCCGTACCGTGGCGCGGTTTCGAATACTGGTCGACGAGTCGCTGCTGCAACCGGCAGCGGTGAATGTACACACCAATAAAATCAAAGAAATAAGTCCGTTTTCCCGAAATATTCTAAACATGGATATTCTCCTTACCGGGACATCCCAATTGACAGTCAGGGTAGAACAAAGCGGTTTCATGACGTAAGTCAAGGGCGATAGAGTATCCAGATCAATCCGGTTGTCCCGGAGATCGTCCCGAACAAACTGTTGACGAGAATCTTACGAATCGTTCACACGAGAGTTGATCCTCTTCCGTATACAGCGTTATATTGCCTGAGCGGCAAGGCATGAGGACTTGCCCGACACACAGGAGCGATCAATGTCCACGGTTGTAGATTATATTAATGAGAACCGCCAACGCTATGTCGATGAGTTGTTTGAACTCCTCCGCATGCCGACTGTTTCGGCCGATTCGACCAAAAAAGACGATTTGGTCAAATGTGCCGAGCATCTTGCCGCGCATTTTAAGTCAATTGGCCTCGAAGCGAGTGTCGAAAAAACTCCAGGGCACCCAATTGTTTACGGCCAATGGCTGGGCAAACCCGGCGCGCCGACCGTGCTTTTTTATGGACATTATGATGTCCAGCCGCCTGAGCCGCTGGAGATGTGGCGCACTCCGCCGTTCGAACCAACCATAATAGACGGCGCAGTCTATGCTCGCGGTTCTTCCGACGATAAGGGTCAGTTCTACACCCATGTCAAGGCGGTCGAGGCCTGCCTGAAAACTCGCGGCGAACTGCCGGTCAACGTCAAGTTCTTAATCGAGGGTGAGGAAGAGGCCGCGGCGGACAATCTCGACAATTATATCAAGACCCACCACGACAAACTGGCCTGCGACCATATCATCATCTCCGACACGGCGCAATTTGATGAGGGTTGTCCGTCGATCTGTTATGGCCTGCGCGGTATTCTCTATATGGAAATTGTGTTGACCGGTCCGACCCGGGACTTGCATTCGGGTGAGTTTGGCGGCTGTGTCGACAACCCGGCCAATGTGCTCGGCCGGATGATCTCAAAGTTGCATGATACCGACGGCCGGATTTTGATCGACGGGATGTATGATGATGTCCTCGCGCTCACCGCCGAGGAACGAAAAGAATTTGCCGCCCTTCCATTCGATCAAAAAAAATACCAGGACGAGATCGGGGTTCCCGAGTTTTTCGGTGAGAAAGGATTTACGCAGCTTGAACGCGTGTGGGCGCGTCCGACCTGTGATGTCAACGGCATCTATGGCGGATATATGGGGGAGGGTGCCAAGACCGTCATTCCCTCGAAAGCCGGGGCCAAAATCAGTATGCGCCTCGTGCCGAACCAGGATCCCGATAAAATCGAAGAGCTTTTCCGCGCTTATATCAAAAAAATCACGCCGCCGACGGTTAACGTGGAAATTATCAACCACGGCAAAGCCCGGCCGGTCGTGGTTCCCACCGACTCGCCGGCGTTGGTCAAGGCCCGTCGGGCGCTCGAAAAGGCATTCGAAGCCAAGTCGGTAATTATGCGCGGGGGCGGGTCGATTCCCGTTGTTGAGACCTTCAAGCAGGAGTTAAAGGTGCCCGCGTTGCTGCTGGGATTCGGGTTGCCTGATGATGCGCTGCATTCGCCCAATGAAAAATTCTCGCTGGACAACTTCCATCGGGGTATCCTGACGTCGGCTTATTTGTTGGAAGAGTTGGCCGGTTAGCCGACTACAGACTATGAAAATAGAAAAACTGGTTGTTGGGCCTCTCCAGGAAAACTGTTATATCGTCGCCGATGAGAATACCGGTGAGGCCCTTATTGTCGATCCGGGTGATGAACCGGAACGGATTATCGAGTTTGTTGCCGAGTTGGGCGTCACGGTCACCAAATTAATCGGCACGCACGGTCATGTCGATCATATTGGCGCCGTCGAACCATTGAAACGACAATTTGGCGTGCCGTTCTATTTGCACCCGGGGGATGAGTTGTTTCTTGCCCATACTGCCGAAAACGGTCTGGCCTTCGGCATGCAGGGGCTGGAGAACCCCGTAGTCGATGAGCATCTAAAAGAGGGTAATCCGGTCAATTGCGGGCAAATCGAGTTACAGGTGTTTGAAGTTCCCGGGCACAGTCCGGGCTCGATTATTCTGGTCGCCGAAAATCACGCCTTGGTCGGTGATCTGGTTTTTAGTGGTTCAATTGGTCGGACCGATCTTCCCGGTGGTGATTATGCGGCGATGATGGCCAGTCTCGAATCAAAATTGTTGACCCTGCCGGAGACGACCAAATTGTATCCGGGGCATGGAGATTCGACAATCCTGGCTGTGGAGCGTCAGTACAATCCGTTTTTGCGGGGTTTAGCGCATCCGGCACAATAATTTTTCGAACAAATAGATGTTTTTATCGGGTGATCTGCATAAATGGAGTGCATTGCAAGGGAATGCTGGATTGCGGGCCGACCCGGCTATGGAGTTCCAATTATCAAGCGGTGTCTGCGCGATTGGCCCGAAAACGGCATGTCCAACTGATATCACAGCTTATATAGATAGAATATGCTGATTTTGAGTCGGTTGCGGGGGGCGTCAAAAAAAGTCTCTCGAGGGTAAAAAAGGTGTTGCTCTCTATAGTGATGAAAACGATATTGGCAAGCCGAGTCCCAACACGGGATCGCTCGGGAGGGGAAAAACGCAGAAGAGGTTAAATCTCGCTGCGTCACATCCGATAAGAGAGTAGACCCGCTCCTCGTGGGGGAATTGGTACGCGGAGCGTGGCCGAAAATTATTAAGTCGATAGCAAAAAACACCTTGACAACATTTGGGCTAAAAAGTAGGGTTTACTGAACATGCCGAAATGTATCGGCGGGTTTAAGTTGGCATCGGTTGCGGGAGGGTCGTCCTGACAGTCGATAAAGTTTTCGATTTGTTAGTCGAATGAGATATTCAGGGGAGAAACTTTAGTCTGTTGTGTGCGGATTTACAGACCGAAAAGTCGTGACGAGACCAAATGGTCTTGTTCGGGTGAGGGTTGAAAGACACGTGTCCCTGGTTTTCTCGTCCGTTTAAACAACAGTCGACCACGGAGGGTTGGCTACCAAAAAGATCACCTCGGAAATATTCTGGTTGCTGCAGGGCGGCATTGCCCGGGCGTACCGATTTCGTGCGGAGATCGGCCCGACTAAGGCGTTGTGGTCACGGCGGCGGCTATTTTGATAGGCCAGAGAATCTGGCGCTGAATCTTAGCCGGGGGGGAGCGATTAGAGACTTTTCGTTTTCCTGTTTGAAAATAAAAAAGAAAGTTGAAAGAATGAATGTTGTAGAACCGCCGAAAGGAGGGTTTCGGGACGCAATGCATCATTGTAGTAACATCTTAATCAACTTGAACAACAACCCCGGACAATCGCATCAACAAGGGGGAACCTCAATGAAAAGATCCCGAGCGGCACTTATAGCTGCAGTCGCCGCGTTTCTGGTGATCCCGCTCTTGGGAAGTAGTGCGTTTGCCGCATGGTCGGGCTCTGGTACGGCAGAATTTATTGCCGCCACTCCGTCCTTTGCAGACAGCTGCGGCCTTGGGCCTCAAACGGTCTATGTGCGGGACTCGCTCGCCACTCAGCACTTTATCGCGTCGGCCAATTCCGACCAGGTACCGGTGCTGAATTTTTCTGTTTTCAACAATGACGGTGCTCAAGCGACCGATACGCTTCAATCAGTTGTTGTGACTTCGGTGATTGAACGCGCGTTTTCGGTTGAACGCATCCAGCTCTGGTTGGACAAGAACAAGGATTCTGTGTTCTCGGCAACCGCTGACTCGCTGATGCAGACTCAGGTCATCACGTCGCGTTATGAGACGAACGACCAGATTACCTTCAGCAGTCTCAATTACTCAATTCCGACAGATACGGTCCGCCAGTTCTGGCTGACTGTCGATATCTGGACGGACACCGTTCTGACCCGGCCGGATGATTTTGATACGCTCGGCGTCGGTGTCCATATTTTCGCGGACGATATTCTGCTTCAACGGCAGGGTCTTGGCCCGGCGGCGGGCATTATCAATGAATGCTACCCGGCCAAGCCAACTGGTTACAATGTCATCTTCGATACCGCGCCGCTGAAAGTGGACAGCGTCACCTATGCTTTTGACGCGACCGGCGGGTGTGTCGATGATATCAACCTGGGCGATACCCTTGCGGTCTTCGTCTGGGTCAATGATACCGACACCTTGAACGCCGGTACGATCAAAGCATACCTGGCGGAATTCGGCGGCGGAACCGCCGCGCGGACGATGACCCGGATGGAAGCCGATGTCGATACGGTGACCTTCTATCAGGGTGGTTTCATCGGCCGTCGCGATGTCTGGTTTATCAAGTGGCCGATTCCGTTGGATATGGACTTCAATGACGGCATCGACGTGCTTGGCGGCTTCTACGATCTGGTAGTAGAGCATACCGACGCGGCCGGTAATGAAGGCCGGGACAGTGTGAATGTCACCGACCCGATCGACACCCAGTTGCCGATAATTACCGATGGCAACCTGACTTTCGATCTGTATTGGGATTCCACGGGCAACGGCATCATCAATGTCGGTGACTCCGTGCGGGTGACTGCAGATCTGACGGCCAACGGGCTTCCCAAGGAAGTCTATACCGTCTGGACCTACATTTATGGTTGGATCTCCGGCGATTCGGTCTATGTTGAAATGACCGACGATGCCGGTGACCAGCGCTTCCAGGGGATCATCAAAGTTCCGGCAGGTGATCTCGATGATTCGGACACTACGACGATCTGGGTGCATGCCACTGACGACCAGTGCAACACCGACTCAGCGACCACCGAGTTGGTTGCCCCGGTTGATCTGACGGTCCCGAACGCCTGGTCCAGCCTGACCGTGACCGTGTTGCTGGACGCCGACTCGAATAATTGTATCGGCATCGGCGACCAGGTACGGATTTCGGCGGTCAACAATTCGCCGGATGTGGTTGGGGTCTATGCGAACCTGATGTTCAAAACCCCCAATTCGGCATTCCTTGACGATCTCGCCCCCGGCACGGTATCCGAAGTGCCCCTGGTCAATGTCAGCGGTAACACCTGGCAGCTTGACTGGACGGTCGGCGAGTTCCCGCAGGATTCGGCGATGGACATCGTTACCGGCCTGGCCAGTGCCTGGATTTGGGCCGTTGACGATGGGGACAATACCGACCAGACCACTGCCGGCCCATTGGCCCGCGCATTGGATAACAAGTATCCCGATCCGGTTACCGGCCTCGAGTGTTCCTCGGCGCCGAACGGTGTCATCAATTTGACCTGGGATACCGAAGATGCCGATGCCGACTGGTTTGCGGTTTTCTATGATAATGGTACCGGTACGATCAACTACGCCGACACGATCGGCTCGGTCTCCAGTACCGGCGTCAAGAGTTGGACGACCGACGGCACCGTCTCGCTGACCAGTGGCGTCGTGTACAAATTCGACGTGTGGACTGTCGACGATTGCGGCAACTGGGAACGCGTACATCCTTTCCCGGTGGCTTGCGAATCTGACGGCACCCCGCCGGAAATGTGCGTCTTCCAGCCCGAACCGGGCGGCGTGTA
>JAJRUJ010000079.1 GCA_024277855.1 Candidatus Zixiibacteriota bacterium | reverse complement strand
ATGGCACATCTTGCACTTCTTTACGCCGACGTACTCCGCTTTCTTCTTGGCCGGCTTCTCGGCCTTCTGCGCCATGCCCCCCACACTCCAGGCCGCGACCATAACAACCGCCGCCAGGACAATCAACAACCGCCTGATCATACTGCATCCTCCCTTTCTGCTAACACGAACCATTTCCATATTTTGCTTAAATCCAGTATCCACCATTTGGGGCACTGAATGACCGCTCCAAAAATATGATATACAATTTGCGCAATACCGGCAATTGAAAAATGCTCCCGTTGACACAACTCCACAGGTGAATTCCCTACATTAATAATGATGGCGCGACAAACACCACTAATTTGGCAATGTATTGTACGTCGCGGCAATCCTCTTTCTCATCATGCAACAACGAATTGGCAATTCCCTTACCACAATGCTAAAGTTTGTTGTTGCGCAAAATTTTCATTTCATATATGTTTTGCGCAAATTGGAGAAAAGTCCGGAAAAGATAATGAATTCATCGATAAAAACACCTGCCGCAAATCAGCCAATATCCCGGCGTAGCTTTTTGGATTATCTGCTGGGAGGCGGACTACTTGCCCTCGTCGTCGGGATTGTCTATCCGGTTTTGCGTTTCGTGATGCCGCCGGAACTTCCCGAGGCGGTGCAATCATCGGTAGTCGCGGCCAAGGTCGGCGACCTCAAACCCAACTCGGGAAGGATCTTCCGGTTTGGTAAAGGGCCCGGGATATTGATCCTGACCGACAGCAGCGAATATCGGGCATTCGGGGCCACGTGTACTCATCTTAGTTGTACCGTGCAATACCGCGCGGACCTCAAAGAAATTTGGTGTGCTTGTCACAACGGATATTATGACTTGAATGGAAAAAATATCTCCGGACCGCCCCCGCGCCCTCTGCCGAGGTACAACGTTGCAGTTCGCGGAGATAATATCGTCGTGACGAAATCGTGATTGCCTTTGAAACAGAAAAATCCTCCGCCGCCGCCTGGCTGAACGAACGGCTCGGGTTCGATAAACTGGCCGAACTTGTCCGGCATAAACAGGTTCCGCAACACAGACATAGTCTTTGGTATTACCTGGGAGGGATGACCCTGTTCCTCTTTATCATCCAGATAATCACCGGTATTTTATTGCTCTTATATTATCGCCCGACCGCTGAAGCGGCATTTGAGTCGGTGGCGTTCATCGCCAGCCAGGTTCCGTTTGGCTGGTTGATCCGCTCGATCCATTCCTGGTCGGCGAATTTGATGATCTTCTTTTTATTCGTCCATATGTTTTCGGTTTTTTTCATGAAAGGATATCGGCGACCGCGTGAAGTGACTTGGATTTCCGGTGCATTTTTGCTTTTCCTGAGTTTGGGATTCGGCTTTTCAGGTTACCTCCTCCCCTGGAACAGTCTGGCCTATTTTGCGACTCAGGTTGGGACCGATATTCTCGGTCAAATTCCACTAATTGGCGAATTTTTGTTGAAGGTGGCACGCGGCGGTGAGGATGTCACCGGGGCGACACTGACTCGCTTTTTCGGGATCCATGTCGCCGTCTTGCCAATGGTTACAACCTTTGTGCTGGGGTTGCATCTTGCCTTGGTGCAAAAACACGGTATGAGCGTGCCGATGTCGGTTGAAAAATCCGGCCGGCCAATTAAGCATATGCCGTTTATTCCCAATTTTGCTCTGCGTGATGCGGTCGGCTGGACACTCGCGCTGGGTCTTTTGGTCCTGCTCGCTTCGGTGTTCCCCTGGGAACTGGGACAAAAGGCCGATTCACTGGCCTCTGCCCCGGCAGGAATTCGACCGGAATGGTTCTTTCTGTTTTCATTCCAAACACTCAAATATATCCCGGGCAAGATCTGGTTCATCAATGGTGAGTTATTGGGCATCGCCGGATTCGGTGTGGGAGCGTTGGCGCTGGTGCTGGTTCCGTTTCTGGACCGCCGAGCACAGCGCAATGAGGTCGGTCGACTCGTCAGCGCGGTTGGTGTTGTCGTGCTGATTTATATGATAGTTTTCACTTTCCTGGGGTATTTCGCCTGATCGCACGGTGACGATAGTATGAGATGCGGCACATTGACATATCACCTGCTGTTCCTGTTGCTTCTGTCGGCCCTTGTCGCGGTTCCGGCTGCGGCTCAGGATGAAACCGGGAATTCCTGCATAGACTGCCATACGGATCTTGACGGTAAATTGGCTGCTCCGGCTATGACGATGACTGAAGATGTTCATTATCGCCGTGGCCTCTTCTGTCAGGATTGCCATGGCGGGAATCCGGAGCGCGGATTTGCCGAGGGCGATCCCGAGTTGGCCCATAGCCGGCGTTATGACTGGCGAGGTGCGCCGAAGGCGATCGATATCCCCGAATTCTGTACGCGTTGTCACGCCAATGTCAACTATATGAAGCAGTACAATCCTTCATTGCGTGTCGATCAGTTGTTGGAATATCGATCCAGCCGTCATGGCGAGTTGTTGGCAGAAGGTGATGAAAATGTGGCCCAGTGCGTCTCCTGCCACGGTGTACACGGAATTCTATCGGTGAGCGATTCCCGTTCGCCGGTCCATCGGGCCAATATCCCGGCCACTTGTGGCGCCTGCCATGCCGATAAGGCTCTGATGAAACCATATTCGTTGCCGACCGATCAACTGGCCAAATACAGTTCGTCGGTCCATGGAGTTTTATTATTGGAACGCGGTGATGCCGCCGCCCCGGCCTGCAACGACTGTCATGGCAATCACGGCGCGACTCCGCCGGGTCTGAATTCGATTGCCAATGCCTGCGGGGAATGTCACGCACTTAATCGCGATTTGTTTAACAAAAGCCCGCACAAGAAGGCCTTTGCCGAGATGGAATTGGGCGAATGCACGACCTGTCACGGACATCACGATGTGACCAAAACAGGTGATTTCATGATCGGCACCGGTGACAAATCAATATGCATTGACTGTCATGAGGACGGTGAGGCGGGCTTTGAGGCCGCGGGAGCGATGAAGGCACAACTCGATAGTCTCAAGAATATACTTGCCTCGGCCGAGGAATTGCTCGAACGGGCTGAACAGGGCGGTGTCGACGTTGAAAGCGGCCGATTTGATTTACAGCAGGCCCGGAACGTGTTAATTAAAGCCCGTGGGGCAATTCATTCGTTTGACCCTGAATCCTTTACCAAAGTTACTGAAACGGGCATTACCGAAGCGGGCATTGTCATGGAAATCGGGGAAGCCGCGTTGCACGACCTTTGGCTGCGTCAGGTCGGTCTGGCCATCACAATACCTTTGATCCTGCTGGTCGCCCTCGCTTTGTATTGGAAGATCAGGCGAATCGAATCTCCAAAACATTGATCCATACTTTCCATTGAATTACATTGTCTAACGTCTTTGTTAAGTCGGTAAGGCATGGATATTTTTGTCCGGTTTACCGATGATAATCGCCGCCGCCGATTCAGGGGTGAAGGGCTACTCTACCGCCAGCGTACCGATCAACCGGTCGATTTCCAGTCGCGAAATTCGCGCCCGATAGCGTGCGACAATGAGGGAATTTTGTGCGCGGATCAGATTGACTTGCGCATCCCGAAACTCCAGTGACGAGCTGGCGCCGAGGCGGAAACGGTCCTGCTGCAACGCGAGGTTTTGACGAGCCGCCGCCAGATTCTGCTGCTCGAGACGCACCAGTTCCATCTGGTTTAGAAATGTTTCGTAGGTCGACCGGACATTCGCCGCGAGTTGATTTTTCGCATCGGCCAGTTCATATCGGCGGCGGCGAGCTTCAAGCCGGGCATTTTGATAACCAATCTTGTCCCGACCGCCATTGAATAGATTAAACGTCAACAGCAGGCCAATACCGGCATCGGTGGTCTCAGTCCAGATATCACCGCCAAAAGATTCCACATCACTGGACAGGGTGACATCGGAGTACGCGTAGTCGGCGGTCAGCGACAGCCGGGGCAGAAAAGAAGCCCGGGCCGAGGCAACATGACGATCGGCAACTTCTTTATTCTGCCGGGCGACAGACAACGAACTGTTATATTCTTCGGCCAACGTGAGAATTTCGTCGACTGATATGGTCAACGGCGGAATGATAATTTCGTCACTGACCTGCAACGGGGTTTCGGGTGCCTGACCAAGGAGAACATTGAGGTTTTTTCCGGAAACCGAAACCTGCAGTTGTTGATTTAACAGGGTGGATTGATCGGCATTGTAGGAAACCTGTGCGTTAAGATAATCGGTCGAGGAAGCGCCGCCGACTTCATTACGTATCCGGTTCTGCTCCAACCGGTCGGCGGAAATATCGCGCGATTCCCGGGCCACGGCAAGGAGTTGCTGCTGCTGAACGAGGTTGTAGTACGCGCGAACAATGGCAACAACGGTATTCTGGATTGCCTCGCGCGCCCGGTACTCACCCAGTTTCGCCATTTCACGATATCGCGATTTTTCAGCAAACATGGCAAACCCGTCAAAGATAGTCCAATCCAGTGAGACCTTCGCGCCCCAGTTTTCGACCTCGGACTCCGCGAGGGTGATTGGCGAGTTCGTCTCAACATCACTGCGGCTGCGTCCGGCGTTGGTTGAGGTGCGGACGGTCGGCAACAATCCGGCCGTACCGAGGCCCTTATTGTTGGCGGCGGTTTGGGCGTTGTTGCGGGCGATACGGATGTCATAGTTGTTTTTCAGTCCAAGGCGGATGGCGTCATCCACACTCATCACGTGTTGGGCCTGGGCGGGAACCGAAAATATCAGGAGCAACAAAATTACCTTTTTCATACAGGTGTTCCTTCTATCGAATATGCTATTCCACCAGTTTAGCGGACAATTCCATGACGGCAGGTTCCACCGCTTCGGGTGACCGGGCCCCGCCGCCAAAAAGATTTGCTTTCCACACACGCAGGCGGTTAAAAGCCAACACCGACGCGGGCAGGATGATCAGAAGAATGAACGTCCCGAACAACAATCCGTAAGCTACTGAAATAGCCATCGGGATCAGGAATTGAGCTTGCCTGCTGGTTTCCAGGATGAGCGGAGCCAGGCCGAGTGAAGTAGTCAGCGTCGTTAACAAGATCGGCCGGAAACGGGCGATCCCGGCGTTGTAAATGGCGTCGGTCACCTTTTGTCCTGCGCGTAAATATCGATTAATCTGATCGACAAAAACAATACTGTCATTGATAATGACTCCCGAGAGTGCAATTATTCCGATTATTGAGAGTAAGTTTACTTGCATGCCGTGGATGCCGTGCCCCCAGATCGCACCGAGAACCCCAATCGGAATGATGGAAAAAACCAATATCGCCTGTGCATACGAACGGAAGACCAGGACTAACATAACAAACATAATCAGCAGGGCCATGGGAAAAGCGATCAGCATGGAGTCGACCATCTTTACCTGTTCGCGTGACTGGCCCTCAAATGATGCCTTGACCCCCTGCACTTGTCCCAGCACGCGCGGCAGGACATCTGTCTTGATCTCGGCTAAGATAGGCGGCAGATCTTCGTCGACATCCGCCTGGTTGGCTTCCACTTTGACCTCACGCATCCGGTCGAGGTGGGCAATAGAAATGATGCCGCGTTCGATTTTGTAATCGGCCAATTCGCTGAAGGGATACTCTTTGCCGGAAATAGTGCGAATACGCATCCGGTCCAGGGAGCCCAGCGAAGCGCGGTCTTCCGGCCGGTAACGCACCCAGACACGGATTTCATCCCGCCCGCGCTGGATCCGTTGGATTTCCTGTCCGTAAAATCCCTGCCGCACCTGCCCGGCGACGTCTCGCAAAGTCAGCCCGAGCGCATGCGCCCGCGGTTTAAGGGTAATATTGATTTCGCGCCGCCCCTCCTGATCGGTGTCCACAACATCCTTTAGCGAACTAAAACTCTCTAACTCCGCCTTGAGCAGGTCGCGCGCCCTATCGAGTTGTTTAGCATCGTGACCAAGCAAACTGATGGAAATCGCCTTGCCAAAATGCCCGCTTGAGCCAAAAGTGATACTTTCCGCTTGGGGAATCGGGCCAACCGCATCACGAATACGATTGCCGATCAGGGAGCTCTCCATCTCCCGCTCCTCACCGTCGAGCAACAGGACCATAATATTGCCGGTATTGCCGCCGGAGGCGAAATCATTGGCACCAACCCGACGGGCCAGGCCGATGATGACGTCTTTCCCGTCGGGCCGGTCGGCCTTCAGTTTTTCGTTTACTTGCCAGCAGACTTTCTCGATCTCGATAAGTACTGAATCGGTGAAAGCCTCCTGCGTTCCCGAAGTCAGGGTCAGATTAATCGGGAATTCGTCACCGTCGACATGGGGAAAGAAAGTTACCCCGATAAACCCGCCCTTGACCAGACCGAAAGTCAACATGACCAGTGCAATCGGGATGACCATAGTCAGCCATTTATTGCGCAACGCCGCCCGCAGCAGCGGCGCATAAAGACGGTTGGTCATGTATTTGATGATCGTTTCGAGTTTTCGCCGAACCGGCGGAATAGAACTTTGAGGCCGCAGACCACGGGAATGCGCCAAGTGCGACGGAAGAATAAAGAAGGCCTCAAGGAGCGAGAAGATTAACGAGGCAATGACCACCAGGGCCATCTGCCACATGAACTCACCCAGTCTGCCGGCAAGAAAAAAGAAGGCACCAAAAACCACTACCGTAGTGAATACCGAAGTCAATACCGGTACGGCAACTTCACGGGCACCGTCAATTGCCGCGTTAAGGGCCGACTTGCCCCGTTCAAAATGAGCGAAAATATTTTCGCCGACGACAATGCCGTCGTCAACCAGGATACCGACAACGATAATCATCCCAAACAAGGAGAGAACATTGATTGTGATCCCCCAGGCCGAGGCAATGATAAACATCCCGGCAAAGGCGAAGGGGATACTCAGCGCAACCCAGAATGACAATCGCAGATTGAGGAAAAAACCCAGGGCAATCACCACCAGGAGCAGCCCGAAGAGACCATTTTTAACCAGGAGTTTAATTCGCTGCAACAACGGGATCGTCGCATCCTGGAGGATGTCGACGCGCAGGGTCGGATGGAGGAGGACAAACTCATGGGCAATCTTTTTCGTCACTTTGGCGATGGCCAACAGATCTTCGTCCTGAGTCTGAATTAATCGGAGAACAACTCCCGTGTTGCCGTTATAATAGAATTTATCCGGAACATCCTCCCACTGTTCTTTGACCTTTGCGATATCCCGCAAATAGACCGCCGTACCGTCAATGTTGCCCCGGATCGGCAAATCGAGCAACTCCTGAGCATGGTAATTGCGCCCCCAGGCCCGGATCAGCAGTTCCTCGTCGACCGTCTCCAGTTTTCCCCCGGAAATGTTGACATTGTTCCGCGCCACGGCCGCGGCAACCTCATCGAAGGTCAATTGATAACGCCGCAGGTCCGCCTCGGAAATCTCGATGGAAAACTCAAGATTCGGCAGGCCGAGGAGATCGACCTCGGATATTTCAGGAGTGGCGAGCAGTTCATCCCGCAGTTCTTCGGCCAGGTATTTTAAATTATAGAGGTCGGTTTCCCCGGAGAGAGCCACCTGCAGGGTCAACATGCGGAAGGGCTGCTCATAGATCACCGGTTTTTCCGCGCCCTCCGGGAACGAACTGACCCGGTCGACGGCATTCTTGACATCATTGAGCACTTCGTTGACATCTGCACCGAAGACCGTTTCGACCGTGACCGTGCCGACATTCTCCCGAGAGATCGAGGTTACCCGTTCGACCCCCTGGATTCCTTCGAGCTGTTCCTCGATCTTTAAAACTACTCCCTCAGCAACTTCCTCCGGCGAAGCACCAGGGTAGGAAACCTGGACAATAATGTTGTCCGGTTCGGACTCGGGGAAGAACGAGTAGCGCATCTGGGACAGGGCGACAAGCCCGAAGCAGAAAATCGCAAAGAAAAGGACAGTGACCCAAATCGGGTAGCGGATAAGAAAGGCGGTGATCTTGCGCATCAGGCACCCTGCCCTTCGCCGGCGGCGATCCTGGGTACGGCGGGCATCCCGGACACAACACCCTGCATCGGGATGGTAATCAGCGTATCGCCATTATGCAGACCGCCGTTGACGATGATGCGGCGATCCTGCCGTCGAGCGATGGAGACTTTTCGATACTCGAGTTTTCCGTCGACGATCAGGTAGACATAATTATCTTCATAGACGGCCCGGCGGGGAACCGCAATCGCATTTGCGATCAGCTTTCCCGGAATTTGGGCGGCAAGGAAGTCCCCATCAAGTAGTCGATCTCCGGCGGCTGGCTCAGCGGCAATAAAGACCTGGACGGTTTGTGAGCGGAGATCGATCTCGCTGCCGATACGGACAATTGTCCCGGTCCACGACCCGGGGATTTCGGTAGAGGTAAAAGTAACGGGTTTTCGGTGATCAATCCAGGAGATGTCGGCGGCGGGCACCGGGACCTCCACCTCGAGGTCCTCAAGGTTGATTATTTCACCCAACAATGAACCGTTATGCACGGCAGACCCTACCCGTAAAGCAGTCGAGACGATGGAACCGTCAAACGGTGCCCGAATCGAGTACTTTTCCAGCAGGATCTCCAGGTCGCGGACGGTGAAATACAATTTATAAACATGAAACCGGGATAAATAGAGCTTGATCTTTTCATTAGCCGCTTTGGGCAATTCGGCCAGTTTTTCGCCAAATTCACAACCATTGAAATAGGCCTGCCAAACCGGATATTCCTCCGGGAAATCGATTTTGATTTCGGGAAGCAAAGTGGCCAGCGCGTTGAGCAGGTCGCTTTTGGCGCTGTTGAGGTCAAACTGTGCCTGGCGGTCATCGATTCGCAGTAGTAGATCACCACGGCTAAACGATTGCGCCGGCCGGAAAGGAACCTCGCCCGCCAGGATTGTGCCGTTCACCTCGCTGAATAACTGGACCGGTTGGCTGCTCACTACGGTGCCATAAGCAATAATTTCCGAGGGGATATCGGTCAGGGCGACGACTTCAGTCTCGACGACCTTGGGTCGCGGTTCGGGTGCGCGTTTGGCCGGGGCGCTCTTCAGGTTCAGCAAAAATATCATAACAACAAACCCCGCGACCAGCACCAGCACCGGGGTTACTATCTTCATTTTTCGCGTCATCGCGCGGACCCTTCCATTCAATTGGCAATTTAGACCATTCGGCCGGTCAGGTTACCGGCCATTATGTAATAGACCTGCGTTGTCTCCGGTGTATTCCACTAATCTATCATTTGTGACCGGGATTGTTCATTTTAATCGATACTGCGTAAAGATCAATCCTCCCGCAGATTCTCGGTTATCTTTCGAATGACTTTTTTAAATACCTTCAGGTCGCGCGGCGTGATGTCGCGGACCGCCTCAGCCAATATCTGCTCCACGAGTTTTAAGAGTGGCTTGATGAATTCATGACCGGCATCGGTCAAATAGATCGATTTCCGGCGGCGATCGACCTCATCGGCAACCCGCTTAACAATCTCACGCTCTTCCAGGTTGTCAATTTGGCGAGTAATGAAAGTCTTGTCCCGCAACAATAGATCGACGAAATAGCTCTGGGGCAGACCATCCCGCCGATAGAGATTTCCCAGGATAATCAACTGTTCCGGCGTGAGTTCGATCTTTTCTGAGGCCAATTCCCGGACAATCCGCAAATACAACGCACGGTTGGCCAGACCGATCATCCGGGGAATCAAATTGTCGATGTCTCGTTTGTTTAGTTTCATGGCTTATGTTTTACATTCGATATAGTTGCAATAACAACCGTTACAAATGCAACTATATTACGCGCAATGGTCACATTTGGTTGCCCCGGATTGTCACAAATGAGAGATTTTTTGATTTTTTCATGTAATACGTTAAGGAATAATGGATTAAGCAGCAAACTCCTTGATTTATTCTTACTCTTTGTTATCTTGATTGAAATACTCCCAGTATCCACGGACGGCGGGAGCCCGATTTATCGTACATTGTCTTCCGCGAGGAAGGGTGTGGCGTCATCATATTTAACAGTAAAATAATCTGTTTATTAGGATATCCGGAGCCGGGAAATGAAAAATGCGTGTTTGACTGCGATCTACGTAATTGGACTTGTTGTTTTTACAGATACTGTGTTGATGGCCGGTTCGGTCAATGTCGGGGGCGCGATCGACAGCGATACGATCTGGACTGCCACAGATACTGTCGAAGTGACCACCGACATCACCGTCAATAACCTCGCAAGTTTAACTATCGAGGCCGGAACGGTCGTGCTGTTTCTCCCCGGGATAACGCTCAATGTCGATGGAATCTTACGGGCCGAAGGAACGGCGGAAACACCGGTAATTTTTAATTCGATCTCCGAGAAACTGGGGATCACACCGATGGCCGGTGACTGGCTGGGACTCAATTACCAGCCGGGTTCCTCCGGCGCTTTGCAATATTGTGAAATCAGTTACGCGAGCAACGGCGTCAATGTCTACATCGCGGCACCTGAGGTTACCGGGTGCACAATCCGCAATTTTGTTAATGCCGGGATTTATGCCGACGGCGGGTCGGCAAGTTCGCCGATAGGCCCCACGATTACCGATTGTGTGATTGAGCAAACCAAGGCGAGTTTGAAAGGCAGCGGCAAAGGGATTTATGCGTTTCGCAAGGCCTTGATCACCGTGTCAAACAGCCGGATCACCGACTGCCAGTACGGAATAGAATGTTACGCTTCGGTCGGCTTGGCACCCCAATTCGACGTGAACGATTGCACGATTAAAAACAGCTCGCTATTCAATATTTACACCCACGCCGGGTGAAGTACCCCAACACCGACGGGTTCGGTGACCGGTTCCAACATTATCCAAAGTGGCGACCACGCCTTTCATGCCGCGTCTTGCAGTGACCCCGGCACAATAATTCTGGCGGAGAACAACTGGTGGGGCACGGCCGACGAAGCCGAAATAGAAGCCCTGATCTACGATAACACAGATGATGCCTCGGCGCCGATTGTCGATTATTCTCCGTGGGCTGCCGGTCCGTTCGGCTGTGAGTGTGAGGGATTCGGCGATCTCAATCTCGACGGCGGGATCAATCCGGTGGACGTCGTGTTAATCGTGAATTATGTCTATAAGAACTTTGATTCCATCGTTCAGTTGTCACAATTGTGCCCGGCCACGAACGGTGATTATAACTGTGATAACCAGATCAACCCGGTGGACGCGGTCTACTATGTAAACTATGTATATAAGGCAATCGGTACCGGGCCTTGCCAACCCTGTGCCCCATAATTCGGATGCCCGGATCACCGGACATCATATCGCAAAACATCACAAACACCCCGATAAAAATCAGCCGGGTATCAAACGCCAATATCCGAAGTCAACCATCGCCGGTGTCCCGGTCTGGGCGTAACTGATCACCAGCGGGTGAAACGCGGTAAACCAGCCGACACCGGTGAGAGGCAGGAGAGCCGGCGATAATCGGTCTCCCCGGCCCCGTAAATGGTGTTAACCTCACCGGAGAGTTCAGCTGCCTGAATCGATAGGATGGCGCCGCTCGAACATCCGCCGCCGGAGAGAATCCGGCATCCGTTCACGGTCGAACCATGGCGGCAGCAGCGAATCGGGGATTTCCCTGCCGTCTCGCAGCATCTGCCGGAGCGAATCGGGCAGGCCTCCCCGGCCCACCCACGGCGGCCGTCCGGCCGAATCGGTGAGGAAATCATGTCCAAACCGGCGCGACCCTTTACGTTTACCGGCACGATGAAACATTTTTTCCATGCGCTGGTGATGCCTTTCCAGCCGGTCTTTTTGTTCAGTGGTCAAAATCGGATCCAACTCGACGCGCAGGGACTCAATCAAGGGCTGGACGACTTCTTCCTGACTGCGGAAAATCTCATCAAAGCGTTCGCTATAGCGGTCGAGCACGACCCGAACAGTGTCCCGATTGGCATCGTCGGGCCTGATGACCCGCTCAAGTGTGTTGACGAACCGGTCGGGGAACGGCCCACGGGGGAATCTCTTCAGATGGTCGCGCATAATCGCTCCGCTGATCAGCGCCCCGAGAATAATGCCGATCACCAGGGTACCGGCGATAACCATCACTGATTTAGTGTGCATTTTCATGACGTCGGCTCCAGGATTGATTCGATCGGCATCTCGAGCACCTCTTCGACCCCTGCCTCATTGGCCCCAAACGCGGAGGCGAGACTGATCTCGTCACTGCTCTGCCAATTATAGGCAACCAAGACAATCACCGCCACTGCGCCGGCCAGGGCGACCCGTCGAAATAAGTAGACCAGCGATTCGAAAAACAGCGCCGGGTTGTCCTCGGAGGCCGTCTCAACGGCGAGTTTCTGCATCACCCGCTCGGCAAAAAATGGGCCAAAAGAATCGGCGGGCGCCCTCGCGATACCGGCGCGCATCGTCGCGATCTGCTCTTTTTCAGCGCGCAGTTCGGGCGACGCCGCCAACGCCTCAGCGAGGGCGTCCTGTTCTGAGTCGGTCAGCGGACCGTCGAAAGAACGGTGAAGGAGAATCAGTATTTTTTCATCCATAACTACCTCCGAAATACGGAGACAAGATCTCCCGCAGCTTCTTTTGGGCGCGGGCCAGACGGGAAAGCACCGTACCCAGGGGGATCTTCAAAATTTTCGCGGTTTCTTCAGTCGAGTATCCTTCCAAAATTCGTAACACCAACACTGCGCGAAATTCCGGTTTGATATTTTGCAACGCCTGGTGAATCAGTTCCCGGTCCTCAAAGGGCAAGGTGACAGTCCGTTCATCGGGCAGGTCTACCTGCTCATCGGCCGGAGTTGACGAGAAAAATAACGCCCTCCGTTTTCGTCGTTTTAACTCATTCAAAGACAGGTTGATCGCAATCCTCGTCAGATATGTCGCAACTGTGCTTTCTCCCCGAAACTTATTCAATGCCCGGTAAAACCGGATAAACGTCTCCTGGCCGACATCATCGGTTTCCGGTACCCGGCCAAGCATCCCGTGCACGATGGCGGCCACCCGTGGTTCGTGGCGTTCAACCAATTGGCGGAAAGCATCTTGATCCCCTTCCCGCGCGGCAGCAACCAACCGTTCATCCGAGATAATCTTGTCTCTCCCTACTTCTTGGACAAGTAACTTACCCACGATATTCCCCACAAACACAAGATAGACACGGCAATGATTGGTGGCAAAACCAAAAACCCGGGTCGTGGACGACCGGCGGGTTCTCGGTTTGCTGTCCTGCCGGCCGGGCAATGATGTTCCAATGTGTCGGGGGATACATTGGGAACAACCAATACCCGGCCGGAGAGTCAGCGCGATGGGGAGGAGGATGTATTCTACACTATCAACCGCCATTCCTCCAGCCGCCGGAGCGTCCACCTCGTCTGCCCGGGTCGCAATCCGGCCGGTTGTTTTTCAACTGGTCGAACAACTCCTGTTGTTCCGGGGTCAGGATCGCTTTGATCTGAGCGGCGATCTCTTCCCGGTGAGCTTCCCTGGTTGCCTGATCGGGAGGCCCGGCACAATCACCGATGAAACTTTCACGGGCGTTTTCGAAAATCTCACGCAATTGTTCCTGCTGTTCGGTGGTCAGATTCAATTGCTTGGTCAGACGATCGATTCTGCCCTCAGGGCCTTGTCCGAACCCCTTGCCCATGTCGCCGCGAAACCCGCGGCCCCACATCCCCAAACCCCGGTCGCCACGGGCTTCGAATCGGGCCAACTGGACTTCCGTAAGCAGCGGTTCAATCTCGGCGCGCATCTGCTCATGCAAAGCCCGGATCGCCTCGCAACCCACTCCGCGAGTTCCGCTGTTTTTGCATTGTTCGCGGGCGGCGGCAAACTGGTCCCGATACTTTTCCCGAATGGCATGGATTTGTTCTCGCTGTTCGTCGGTCAATTTGGCAGCGTTGAACAGCTCACGTTGTTCCTCAGTCAGGATTTTTTCGATCTCGGCATGGACTTCATCGCGAACGGCATCGAAAGCAGCCCACGCCTCATCGCTGCCGCGATCATCTTTATATTGTTCGCGGAGTGCTTTGAAATCGTCGCAAAATCCCTGACGGATATCCTGAATCATTTCTTGTTGCTGGTCGGTCAATCCCAACCAATTGTCGCCCTCATCGGCCGCCACGGCGGTCTTCGCCGTGGACACCGGGTCGCTGCCCGCGCTCTCGGAACAGCCGGCCATAACCAGTCCCAGCAGGACAACCAACAATAATTTGATGCCAATTTTGTCCATCACTGTCTCCTTCGGGTTAATGATTTTTTGGTTTTTGCAAAGGGCGCGACGACTACTCATCGGCCCGACGAGGCCCAATTATCTCCCGGGACCGCCGCCGGGGCCGCCCATGCCACGGCCGGGCATCCGCTGCCTCATTTGCGCGTCCTGTTCTTCCAGATATTTCTGGTATTCTACTTTCTGCTCATCGTTAAGCAGGGCCTTAACCTGCGCATTGATCTCGTCCCGCCTGGCTCGCATCGCCTGTATCCGCTCCATCATCTGGCTGCGGTCACCACCGCCCCCGCGCATCTGTTCACGCAGGGTCTCCCGTTCGGCCCGCCAGGCACCGAGGATTTCAGCGATCTTTGTGCTCTGCTCCCTGGTCAGTTTCAGCCGCCCGGTAAGTTGCTGGGTTTCCTCGTCAAGGGACAACCGGGGCCCACCTCGGCCCCAGCCGAAAACCTCATCTTTGACGTTGGCGTAGGTCTCTTTCTGATCGTCATCCAACACGGCGTTGATCGTCCGGTCGCGTTTTTCAATATGGGTCTTGCGCATCTCGAAACGCGCCGAATCGGACAGAAGATTCAACATACGAGCTTCTTCGGCCTTCTTCGCCGACTTTTCGAGAACGGAACGTATTTGGTCGCTCTGCGCCTCAGTGAGATTCAACTTTTCGTTTAAGGCGCTCATTTGCTTGTCAACCCGTGTGCTGTCCTGTGCCGTCGCAGACATTGTCAGTGCCGCAAAAATCACTACGACCATTGTCAAAGTTATTATCTTCATCTTCCCTTTACCTCCGTCTGCGCATTGCTCAATCTCTTTTTATGCCAGTTAGTCTCAGCCAGCCGACCGGCTGCGCGGTTTCACGTTGGCAAAGGTGCGATATTCTCTGTTGGTTCTCCATACACAATTCCCGTGACGATAATTCCTATCACGCTCTCACTTTCTTCTTCCGGGTTAACTTGTGTGCACCTCCTTTGTTTCTCGCCCTTTGGACAATCCCGACGTTCGATTTATTCCGTCCATTTGACAGCGGAACTTCGGGACGGCATTCATTCCTGATACAATTTGATACCAATTGTCAGGTTAGGCGGGAAAGGCCTGCTGACGATTCCAGGCGGGAGATCATTGATTTTTGTATCAAAGGGAATACTGCCGGACCTCCTCTGGTCAAATCACCAGTGGGCGCCGAAGTGATGCCCGGGTTCATTCGGCATTCTTAAAAAGGAGTGCGATCCAATGGAGGTTAAGGCGTGGATGTGGGTTCGATCAAAGGCATGGTACGGCCTGTTGATATGTGTATTGATAATTTCTCTTGGCTGTAAGTCAATTGAAGTTGAGGGGCATTATGCGACATCCGCCATACAAATCGACGGGCAGATGTTTGATTGGACGGATATTCCCTATACGACGTTCGATGATGAGGGCGCCGTGCTGCGTCTGTGCAATGATCAGGACAACCTCTACATTTACCTTCGCCTAAAAGACGCCAAGATGGCCCGATTAATCCGCCTGACCGGTCTCACCTTATGGTTGGACGCGGCGGGGAAAAAGAGAGAGGATATTTCACTCACCTATTATGGTGGACCAACACCTGAGGAAATCGGGGAACAACCGGGTGGATCGTTTGGTGGAAATATGCCCTCTGAAATGCGCGCGAAATTCGAGAAGATGACCGCCGAAAAAGAGAACAAATTTATATATTACAACCGAAAAAAAGTCATCGAAGTGGAGCTTCCCCGTGACGGGAGTGTCGGTCCGGCGGTCGATTATGACGGTTCGCGGGGATTTTTCTCCTACGAGTTCAAGATTCCGCTCAGTGATACTCTTTATGGTTTGGGTGCGGTGCCCGGCCGGGAAATTTGCATCGGTGCGGTTTGGGGTGACCTGGGAGATTTGAAGAATACAATGAGTGAGCGTTCCGGTGGCCCGGGAGGCGGTCGCGGGGGCGGCAAGGGTGGCGGGGGCGGCCGTCGCGGCGGCAGTAGTGGCGGGATACGTCCAGGTGGAATGGAATTACCGGAAAAACAGGAAATTTGGCTAAAAACCTGGATAATAAAAGCGCCGATGACCGAGGTCAGGAGCGAGAACTAAGCCGATGGTTCGGATACGATATGGAGTTACGACTATGCCACAGGCAAATCAAAAAGAAAATGTACAGACCGCGCGGAGAACGCTGTCGGCGATGCAAACCGGACTCAACCGCCAACCGGTCACGCCTCGGTTCGGGCGAGTCGGAAACCCGCTGAGAATTGGCAATGGTCCAACGCATACCGATCATGCAAAACAAGCGACGGGAACACTCGATCTCGGTGGTCTCATAATCGACCCCGGCAAACGTCGGGCCGTTATTGGCGGTCGGGAAATATACCTCACCTCGGCTGAATTCGATTTGCTCTGGTTACTGGCCCAACATCGGGGTGAGGTTGTCCACCGTGACCGTATATTTGCCGAACTACGCGGGATTGAGTACAACGGTCTCGACCGTTCGATGGACTTGCGTGTTGCCCGGTTACGGAAAAAACTGGGTGACAATGGACAGGCCCCACGCACAATCAAGTCGATCCGCAGCATCGGGTATCTGTTGGTGACCGACCTTCCCGTTGAATAAAAACGCAGTCAAACCCACCCGATCCATCCCGCCGGCCCGGCTGACAAAAATGCCGGGCCGTATTCAAGGGAACGGAGCTGTTTTCTCCTCCGACCGATCAATCAGCCGGCGATGATCGACAAACCAACCACCAAGCCAATAACAATTATCGTCGGCCAGAACAACCGGGCCATTATTTCCCGGATGGTAATGTGGAAATATTCGCAGGTGACGACCAGACAGGGATGTACCGGTGAAATAATATAACCGAAATAGATCGCGAGATAGATCAGCGCAAAGACGAATGGGGTAACCTGGTCAACCACCGCGAGATAAACCGGGATGACAATCGACGCGGGAAGCTGGACCCGACCGGTAACCAAACCGAGTACAAATCCGGCGGTTACCGAAAGGGTGAGAATCGGCAGCGGCAGCATT
>JAJRUJ010000005.1 GCA_024277855.1 Candidatus Zixiibacteriota bacterium | reverse complement strand
TCGCCGAAATCGAGCGGATACCAGGGACTGAGTGTTGTATTGCGCGGATTTCTGAGAATATGGATATTCTGAGCAGGCATATAACTCTGGGCGAGTAAGAATACTTTATTGCCCGATACGGTATCGACCGCCGTATCCACCACAATCACTGCGTGGCCGGGGAAAGCGCCCTGGATAAACACATCGCCGATTTGCATCCGGTCGACGGCGACTGAATCGAGTTCGTGACTCAGGGAAAAAGATCCGGCATAAGTAAATACTATATCAAGATAATTACGGAAATTGAGATAAGAAGTATCCGGCTGGGCAGTCGCGGCCCAAAGCACAGCGTCACAATCCACAATCGCGCGATAACCGTCACGCCAATTTACATACCACGCCGTATCGCCGCTGGTGAAATTAAAATGGATGTCGCCATATTGTCCACGTGACCAAAGGTATTCCGCGCGGAGACGGATGACCGCGTCGGCGCATTGTTGTAAATCACGCGTCCCGACATCGATATCGATAACAGCGTGATGCACATCCTGTCGCAATTTTCGTCCGCCGTCGTAGAGAAAAACATCCGGTCTCCCCGGCTTGAGCGGGAGATGCCGCAGCCAGTGGGCAAACGACCCGGAATCGGCGGGAAGTCGCCCATATCCCTCGGGTGGAATAATTCGCTCGGCCAAGGGACGTGATCCCCGGTCATGATTCGGCCAGCAATACTCCTGTGCCGTCGCATTCGACCAGCCAAGTGCAACGACGAAAACAGCGCTTACTATGCACCACCACCGATTACTTGTCCGGTTTCCCCAGTACCTTTGCATGGTCGTAACATACCGGGGGAAATAGCATGCGTAAAGCACAGATTTATCGTGAGGACCTGCCGGCCGCACAGTGGCCCAAACGGGGAGAAAACCCCCTCACGGTCAGGCAAACCCGGCCTTTTACTGCGAGTGGATGGTGGATAGCGCAGTACTCACCTGTGCTCTTAAAGGCATATGCCATAATCCATTTAATCGTCCATGCCCATCCGGAGACAGACGGGGCATATATCGGCCGTCAGTGGGAATTCGCCGTTTACAGTATTATCGTTTTTTGAAGAACCGTCAATTTCATTAAAACTCCGTTGCCCGCCGTATCTTTTCGGTGTTATCCTGCCTACTTGACTGAAGATCGGGATAACGGAATTATTGGCGATATGGAGTGGAACCGATGGACGAAAAACTGCAGAAAACACTGGCTGAGCTTTATAAACTTACCAAGGAGGTGACAAACCTCCATGCGACTCAGGCGGTACTTGAATGGGACGAGCGCACCTACATGCCGGAAAACGGAGCAAACCAGCGCGCCGAGATGACCGGACAATTGGCCGGGATGTCGCATGAAAAATTCACCTCGCCGCATATTGACGAATTGTTGAGCGAACTTGAAGGCAGCGAGTTGACCAAAGACCCTGATGCGCCCGCAGCGGTCAATATCCGGGAACTTCGGCGCGATTATGACCGGGCGACCAAACTGCCCCAACGGCTCGTCGAGGAACTGGCCAAAATCACGTCCCAGGCGCAGGGTGTCTGGACCAAGGGACGGCATTCCGGGGAATTCGGCGAGTTCTATCCGCTTTTGGAAAAAGTTATCGCCCTCCGGCAGGAACAGGCCGACGCCTACGGGTATGAAGCCGACCGCTACGACGCGATGCTTGAGGATTACGAACCCGGCTCGACGATTGCCGATCTCTCCGAGTTATTCGATAAGTTCAGGCCCGAATTGGTTGAATTCGTCAAGGCCATCGGCGACTCGGGCAAACAACCGGATATCTCGATTCTTACGCGCAACTACCCGACCGAACGGCAGGAGATGTTTGGCGAGATGTGTGCGGCGGCAATCGGGTTCGATTTCCAGGGCGGGCGGCTGGATGTGACCACTCATCCATTTTGCACCGGTTTCGGCCCGGGCGATACTCGGATCACCACCCATTACGATCCACGCCGGTTTAATAATGCGTTTTTCGGCATCATGCATGAGGCCGGACACGGCATCTACGACCAGGGGTTACCTGCCGAACACTGGGGCACACCGATGGGCGATTCGGTTTCGCTGGGGATTCATGAATCGCAGTCGCGGATGTGGGAGAATATGGTCGGGCGCAGCAAACCGTTTTGGGAACATTTCCTGCCGATCTCGCGTTGTTTCTTCCCCGATGCGCTCTCCGGGGTCAAACTGGACGATTTCTATTTCGCAATCAACGATGTCCGTCCGTCGCTCATCCGCATCGAAGCCGATGAAGTCACCTACAATCTGCATATTATGCTGCGGTTCGAGATGGAGCGCGCATTTTTCTCCGGTGACCTTAAACCGCGCGACATCCCCGGTGTCTGGAACGAAAAATTCAAATCGTATTTCGGTATCGAACCACCGAACGACGCCGAGGGGTGTTTCCAGGACGTTCACTGGAGCGCCGGACTGGTCGGCTATTTCCCGACCTATACGCTGGGTAATTTGTATGCCGCCCAGTTTTTCGCCAAGGCCGACGAGGAACTCGGCGGGCTGGAGGCGATGTTTGCCCGCGGAGAATTCAAGCCGCTCAAGGACTGGCTCCGAAAAAACATCCACCAGCAAGGGAGACGGTATCCGGCTAAGAAACTCTGCGAGGTTGTCACCGGCAAACCGCTTTCGCACGAGCCGATGATGAAATACCTCAAAGAAAAATTCTCGCCGCTGTACGTGTTGTAATCTCCACAGTTACGGCGCCCCACCCCTGAAGGACGCAGGCCATTTATGGTGGGTTTGGCAGAACACAAAACAGTGTCATGCCTGCCTCGGGCACTTACGCCCGAAGGAGCACCTTAAAGGGTACAGGTAGAAATCCCGTCTGCTTTTCCCTCGGCGATCTGGTGGTCCTTGGAACCAAATTCACGGGGCAAGTCCCGCCTCTACAGATCTGAGGCGGTGGGCATCACCCACCGATGATGCCATTGACAGATATTACCGAAGCGTTTTGAAACCCTGGCCGCCTGCGCCCTTCCGAGTGTGGGCTTTTCGAGAAAAACCCGTCGGTCAGGACCACACCGGTTATTTTACATCTTGCAGCCATACATCATCGGCAAACATTATATGATAATAATTGTTGCTATTAGTACCATTTAATCCCAGAATAAAGATGGCAACGGGGTTGATTCAACGGGAATACATCTCTGGCGCGCCTGTTCGAAGGTAACGGGTATTGGTCAATCAGGACTAATATCCTAATAAATAGATCGGAGCGCGATGATGAAAATCCTTTTGCTGTCGTTATTCATGGCAAGCTTCCCATTAGTCGGCATCGCCGGTCTCATCCACGGCAAGCGCGAACAGGTCGATAGTAAGTTGACCTATGCCGGGATGTATATGGTCAACTACCTGATCATCGTGTTTTTTGTCGCAGTCATCCTCAAATGTTTCGGGGCCGTGTAAGGGACGCTTGCGGAGTAAATGCCGGTCAGGAAATCCAGCTCCATGAAGTGGTAACTGACGTGGCCCGAAGATGTGCCTCGGGTTTGTCCGCCTACTGATAAATACCTGACAAACAAACGAATATTTTTCGACAAACCCCAAAGCTATCGGCCATTCACGGAAATGTCCTCATGGCCAAGTGCGTGACCCATACAGACTATGGGTTACTGTCAATTCAACCGGATAAATCATTGACGAAAACCGATTTGTCGGTATATTACATGCACGGGTTAGGTTTACTCCTCTCTGGCCGTAAAATGTAGTGCGGCCGTCTGTTCTGCCGATGACCGACCCGCGGTGAGGGTCGATGATGATGTGTGACGGGTCAAATCGATGGTCGAATCATTTTTCTTCAAGACAGTAAGTCGGGAAAGGTGGCGGTGATGTTGGTTCGTGCGGCGAGTTTTTTGCTAATAACCTGTTTGTTAATTCCGGCCATGGCGTCGGCTGACGAGGCTACTCCCTACAGTCGACTGATCGAGCCGACACCTTCCGAGTTGCATCAGTTTTTAGCCGACGGCAAAAATAAGGCCTTCGTCCGCGCCAAACAAATTGAAGCGTCGATGCCCTCGCCGGCCATGCTCGGCCAGAACGACTACGACGTTAAATATTACAAAATCAACGCCCTCATCGACGAGGTTTCCGCCGAGATATTCGGCCGCGTGACGATCATCGGCCGCTCGTATGTCAACAACCTTTCCTCGGTCACGTTCAACTTTTTCAGCAATATGGATATCGACACCGTGCTGGAGAATGGCCTCCAGACAGCAAATTACACTCACACTAATAACTTGCTAACCGTCGGACTTGCCATTCCGATCGATGCCGATGAGGAATTTGAGATTGTCGTGCGCTATAACGGGACGCCGACGAAATACGCCGGCGAGGGATTGGCTTTCACCAACCATGCCGGCACTCCGGTGGTCTATTCCTCGGGCGAACCTTACGGCGCGCAAACCTGGTGGCCCTGCAAAGACCTCCCCTGCGACAAAGCCGACTCGGTGGACATCATCATCGAGTGCAACTCCGCCTACCGGGTCACCTCTAATGGTGTCCTGCGCGATTCGACCGACAACGGCGGCGGTACCACCACCTACTGGTGGCATGAGGGCTACCCGATTCCGCCGTACCTGGTTACTATCGCCTTTACAAACTATATGCACTACCGTGACTGGTACACCTATGGCCCGGCCGACCTCGATTCGATGCCGGTCGATTTTTATCCCTATCCGGAACTCTACGACGCCGCTGTCGCCGGTTGGACCGAAACCGTTCCACAGATCGAATTTTTTTACACCATTTTCAACCAGTATCCTTTTGTCGAAGAAAAATACGGCCACACCCACTGGAACTGGCCCGGGGCAATGGAACACTCGACGAACACGTCAGTCTATAACGACAACTGGGGTTTCGGCGAATACCTCGTCGGCCACGAACTGGCCCACCAGTGGTTCGGCGATTATATTACCCCCGCCTCCTGGCACCATATCTGGCTCAACGAGGGGTTCGCCTCCTATGCCGAGGCGCTCTGGTCCGAGCACCAGTACGGCGAAACCAATTACCACAACTACATGCGTTCCATGCAATATTGGTATTGGGGCACGATTTATATCACCGACACTACCGCCTACGGTGATGTCCTCAGCACGCGGGTGTATGACAAAGGCGCCTGGGTATTGCATATGTTGCGCGGGATAGTCGGCGATGCCGACTTCTTCCAGATCTTCGACGATTACACCAACGATCCACGCTGGGCGTACGGTATGGCCACGACCGAGGATTTTCAGGAAATCTGCGAGACCGTTTCCGGTCTTGACCTGAATGGGTTCTTCCAGGCCTGGATTTACGATATGTACTACCCGATCTACCAGACCGGGTACGGCCAGAACCCCGAGGACTACTCGACATCGGCCTATATCACGCAAATCCAGAAGACGCGTGGATTCCGGGATGTTTTCGCGATGCCCGCAATCGACCTGCTCTTCAAATTTACCGACGATTCGGACACACTGATCACTGTCGATGCCAGCCTGGAGGACCAGTCCTGGACTTTCGCCTTCGACAAACCACTCGACACGATGATTTTCGATCCGGACAATTGGGTTCTCGATTCGGTGTACTACGCCTTCGGCCCGACGTTTGTCCGGGAGAGCTTCCTATTCGACGACAGCGGCGGCAACAACAACAACCGCGCCGATCCCGGCGAGAATAACATCCCGCTGCTTTTCGATTATGTCAACATCGGCACCGATGCGATTGATCTCGAACTGACCGTCTCGACCGAACATCCCCAGATCGTCTTCTCCGATGCCTACTCATCGTATGGCGACGTCTTACATGGTCAGGCAGTCTCCAACGCCTCCGACCCGGCGATTTTCTCGGTCGATCCCGATTTCCCGCCGCAAACTGTCGCCTTTGTGCTGACTTTCACCGCCGATGGCGGCGCGTTTACTGTTGTCGATACGATCAAGGCCGATGTCGGACCGCCGCAGTTGTTGTTAGTCGATGACGATAATGTCCATCATTATGAAGATTATTTCACGGTCGAACTCGAGGACCAATTAGTCTCCTATACCGTCTGGGGCCGCGACACGCTTGCCGCGCCGAATCCCGACACCATTGCCGCTTACCAGATGGTTTTCTGGTTCGGCGGCGACAGCCAGAGCGATATACTCACCACCGCCGATGTCGATGCGTTGCGCGATGTCCTGGACAACGGCGGGCGATTATTCATCTCTGGCCAGGATATTGCCCAGGATCTTTCCGATGACGCCGACTCGACATTTTTGATTGACTATCTGCATATCCGATTCGATCCAACCAACCCGGTAATCTTCGCCGATGGAGTCGAGGGCGATCCGATTGGTGACGGCGAAGAGCTCTCGCTCGGCGGGCCGGGCGGTGAATCCAACCAGACCTCTCCGGATGTCCTGGTTCCGATCGATGGCCTCGCCCGGCCGACGCACACCTATTACAACTCATCTGATGCCGCCGGCATCCGCATCGCCGACGGCGATTACCGGGCAGTGATGTTCGGTTTTGGCATGGAGGGGATTGCCGACGATTTGGGGTATACGACACGCGCGGATGTTTTTGCCCGGGTGATCGCCTGGTTAAAATCTGATTCGCCGGACTATGTTCCCGGCGATCTGACCGGCGAGGGAACCGTCAATCCGGTCGATGTGGTTCACCTGGTCAACTTTGTGTATAAGAACATCCCGTTGCCCTGGCTGACCAACCCGGCTGACGTTAACACCGACTGCACAATTAACCCGGTGGATGTTGTTTTGTTGGTCAACTATGTTTACAAGGCGATCGGCACACTGTCGCCCGGCTGCGTCGAATAGATACTTGAGCAGTTTACGATTACTTAATTGGCCCCGTACTGGGGGAAAAAGCTGATCCAGGCAAACCAAGTCGCGGCGATGAGTGGAAACGAATCGTGGTAAACGGGGAGGTTTTATGTCTGAGAGTATTGTTTATCGCAACCTGCCCAGCCCCCTGGGCGAGATGATTGCCGCGGCATCCGATAATGGCGTCTGCTTTTTAGAATGGCATGATCGCGGCGGAGTAGGCCAAATCAAGAAGCGGGTGGAAAAACGATATAAGCTGCCGCTGGAAAAAGGTGACAACAAACATCTGCGCAAACTGGAAAAAGAACTCGCAAAATATTTTACCGGAAAGCTTAAAGACTTCACGGTCGATATCGAAGTCGAGGGAACGACATTTCAATGTGAGACCTGGCGGCAACTGCTGAAAATCCCCTATGGGAAGACCAAGTCATACGGCCAGCTGGCGAAACTGCTGGGCAATCCGGGGGCGTCACGGGCAATCGGACGGGCCAATGGCTCGAATTACCTATCGGTTGTGATCCCCTGCCATCGAGTGATCAACGCCAACGGGAAACTCGGCGGATATGGCGGGAAACTCTGGCGGAAAAAGAAGTTGCTCGCGCTGGAATCTGGTGAGGGGACACTGGATTTATGATATAAGTTCCACCCCGTTGTTTACTCCGATCAGCCGAAAGTGACCAGGAGAGCGCCGCCAACGCCGAGGACAATACCCACGATGCGCAAGGGCGTGATTTTCTCTTTGAGCAACCAGGCAGCGAAAATGAAAATGAAAATACTGCTCATCTGGTTGAGTGCGGCCGCGGTTGAGGCCTGCGTGAATTTCATTCCTCCCAGCCAGAGAATCATCGCGACATACGCCCCCAAAAATGAACCGGAAAGAGTGTAGCCCCAGCGCCTGGTTGAGAACACCGAACCGACGATCGACCGGCGAGCGGGATGCAAAGCCAGTACGGCAAAAAGCACCAGTGCGCCACCGAAGAGTCGGACACCGGTCACCCACAATAGCGGCGAACGATCCAGCAACGGTTTGATCATGACGATCCCGACGGCCATGGTCGCCATCGCCAGCGCACCCCAGAGGATGCCGACTACAATCCGCCTGCGATCCACCTTCCCGCCGTTGGTTTCCCGGGTTGCCGCCAACACCGCCGAGAGGATCATCACAACCCCGACCAATTGCCACGTGGTGAGCGATTCGCCCAGCCAGAGAATCGAAAGCCCGATGATAAACGGGCTGTAAAGACAATCGACGATTGCCGAAAGCCCCGCGCCGAGGGCATTGAGTGATTTAAAAAATAAAGTATCGGCGATCCCGACGCCCAACGCCCCGGAAAGCAACAACAGCGCGTAATCCGGCCACGGCGCAGGTCGGAATATCGAACCGCCGAAAAGCCAGATTGTCGGAATAAACAAGAATACTGCAAGCAGGTCTTTAAACAAATTCAGGCCGACCGGGTGAACGGTCTCCCCGCTTTTTTTAAAGAGGATAACGGCGAAAGCCCAGGTGACTGCGGTCAGCAAAGCAAGGATTTCGCCAAGGTGTGTATCGAGGAGAATCATGATTCATGGTACGGGTGACATCCGGAGATGGACAAGAACAGTAAACAGGCCCGTGTAAAAGAATGACAGCGGATAGTCTGGATTCCGCCCCAAACAAGTTTGGGACGGCCACCCACCGCTCAAAATATGCAATTGGATTCCCCTCCACAGGCGGGCAGGCCGTCTTCACGGGAATGACGGATTGTTGGTATCTGCTTATCGGCACCCGGCGTCTGGATTCCGCCCCAAACAAGTTTGGGACGGCCACCCACCGCAAGCGGTAGAGTACCGGATTTCCCGCTATTTCAACCGGGTTAGAATTTTATCTGCGGCGCCTCACGCTGATCGGGGGTGTCGTCGAGTTCGAAAAATTCTTCTTCGGTGAAATTGAACAACCGCGCCAAAATGACACTCGGGAAGGTCTGGATTGCCGTATTGAATTTCATCACGATGTCGTTATAAAACTGCCGGGCATAGCGGATTTTTTCTTCGGTCTCACCGAGTTCCTCCTGCAATTGCAGAAAATTGGTGTTGGCCTTAAGGTCGGGATAGTTTTCGGCAACGGCAAAAACCGACCGCAAGGCCTGGGTCAGCATATTCTCCGCTTTGCTCTGCGCGCCGATCGAACCGGCGGCAATTGCGCCGGCGCGAGCATCCGTGACTTTCTGAAAAGTCTCTTTCTCGTGCGCCGCATAGCCCTTGACTGTTTCAAGCAGGTTGGGAATCAGGTCATACCGCCGTTTAAGTTGAACATCAATTTGCGCAAAGCCGTTTTTGACGCGGTTGCGCAGTTTGATGAAACGGTTGTAGGCCCCGACCGCCCAAACCGCAACAATCAGAACCAAGGCTACAAAAATTATTAGTCCTGTTCCCATGTTATCAATCCTCCCCTGCCGGAGTTATTATTCAGGTAGATACGCACAATCAACCCGCGCCGCTCGACCCGCCGCCACCGCCACCACCGCCGCCGCCGGAAAATCCGCCACCCGAGGACGACTTGGTCGAGAGCGCCTGCGAAAGATTATTCAAATTTTGCAACGACTTCGAAAGGGAATTCAGCGATTCGAAATTCATCGACCCGACTCCGGCCGCGCCGGCGCGTGATGAGGTCGAGTGATACCAGGGCGCGGCCGGGATATAACTATTGTATTCCTTGGCGACCAGTTTGAGATTGTCCAGGAGCTTATCGGCGACGCCGAGCGCGGTGGCGTAAACCAGGTATTTCTCCCACAGCGGCAATAATTCCGGACCGGCGTCTTTAAACGCTGAGTAATCGTTGATAAAATCCTTGAACGCCTCCCAACGATGATGTTCCAAAGCGGCCTCAGGCGTACGCCGCGCAAGGATATGACCCAGCGGCGCGGAGGCAAACAATAGAACCGCCCCGATGATTGCCGCCCACCAGTGTACACCCAACGGGACGGCCACGAGTAAAAGCAAACCAAGCCCACCGGTGATCCCCATAAACATTTTTCGTTTTTTCTCGCTGGTCGGATCGTCGAGGGTGAAATATTCCGACTCAAACCAGTCGCGGCATTGGGGCGCCCATTTTTCGATAAAAATAAGATAGCGGGTCTTACGGCCACTGGTCTTTTTCGCCCAGACCTTAATTTCCTCGTTGGTCACACGGGTACCGTCACCGGCTTGTTCGAAAACAATCTGCAAAACACGAATTTCGAAATCTTCCAGGCGGCGACGACGTTTGCGACCTCCGTCGTCTTTTTTCTCGATCCTGCCCGCCGCCAACAACATCTTTCCCGTGTCGGTGAGGGTATATTGCAGGGTGTCGTTTTTGAATATCCCCAGACCGAGCGCACCCTCCCCCTCGATTTCGGCAACGGTAAGGTAACCAAGTCGCGCGGCCTCCAGAAGTGTCGCGGCGAAACCTTTGGTCATATTCGTCGTGCTGGCGCTGCTCTGAGTGAGAATTGCCGGGACAACTGCCGGGGGCAGCTCGCGCGGGGGTTCATGTTCGTACACCGAAGGATTGAGCAGTTCGGGTTCGCGGCCGTATTTTCGGTAGAGCCGGAGATAAAAGACGACCAGCGCACCGACGATAATCAATCCGCCGAGGATCGCGACCCACTGGAGCATTGCGGCCCGGCGGGTGGCGTTGGTGATCTTTTTTTCGTCGTCAAGGAGACTCGCATGGCTTTCACCATTACGGATCCGCATGCCCGGAAACAAGTCCGGGTCAAACAACGCGCGGACCTCGACAAACCCCGACGATATATCGCGCTGGGTGACAACAGCGTTGGTGAAATCATCGGCGATGACCAACTCACCGGGACGCGCCTGGCTGTGGACAAAAACTTTGAACAGCACCGGGCTGGCCGCCGGTGGGATCAGGGTGATTTTCACGCGGCCGACCGGGGCATGGTCATCCTCGATCGCCTTCCAGTAAAATTGCGCGGCGTCCGCATAACGCTGGATTGCATTCCTGATGGTGTAACGGATAAGAAACCGCTTGGTTTCATCCTGTGCCGAATATGACCAGCGGAGTTTCTCCTGTCCGTTTTCGCGGCTGGTGGTCATGGGCATTTTGCGATCGGTGTCGAGGTCGCGGACTTCGTGATATTCGAGGCCATAGCGGCCGTACGCGCCGCTGGTTTCGCGGAGGATTTGCGCCCAAGAGAAACTGCCGTCAAAGCGAAACTCGCGGATTTCCTCGACCTCGGCGTTACCGGATCGATCGAAGCGATAGGTGATCTCGATCGACGGATGGTCGTAGGATTTGGCGTATGAGGGAACGACTGCCGCGATAAACAAGACGATAGTCAAACCACAAACATACAACCGTGATAGTGTTCGGTGACAGAGCATCATCGTTTACCGTTTTCGGCGTTTGCTGCCCCGGCGGCGCGGCCGTCGTTTGGGCGGGCCATCACCTTTATAGTCTTTAGGCAGGCTGCCTTCTGGTTTATCGCCGGACAGCGGGGTTTCGGCGGGCCGTTCGGGCGCTTTGTGCAGAGTTGCCTGGTAAAAATCATCCAGGAGCATGGCGATCAAACCGGAAAGGTCGTCGCTTTCGCCGAGAGACCTGGCCAGCGGGATAAACCGTTGCATCCGCTCGGTACGCAACGAGTCGCGCGAACGAAGAGCGGATTCAAGCAGTGCAACCACGCGCTGGGAGACGATCGTCTCAACATCCTCCGGCGTAGGAAGCGACCGTTCCTGGATATCGAGGTCGAAGCGTTTGGCAATGCGCTTGAGTTCAAGCCGTTCCATCCCGGAAACCAAAGTAAGCGCCTCCCCCCGTGCACCCGCCCGTCCAGTGCGACCGGCCCGATGAATATATCCCTCGGGGTCTTCGGGCGGCTCATACTGGATGACGTGCGACAGATCGATGATGTCGATCCCGCGAGCGGCAACATCGGTGGCGACCAAAAAACGCAGTTCGCCTTTTTTAATCCGGCCCAACACCCGTTCACGCGCCGACTGCGAAAGATCGGAGGTCAACCGGTCGGCATCATACCCGAAACGTTGCAGGACGGTGGTCACATAATCGACAGTCGCTTTGGTGTTGCAAAATACCAGCGCCGAGGTCGGGTTTTCGGTTTCGATGATGCGCACCAGGCAACGGTCTTTTTCCATCGCCGGAGCGTTGTAGAGAACATGCTCGGTCTCGGCGACATAGACCCGGTCACTGCTCAAACTCAGGAATTCGGGTTTGTTGAGGAATTCCCCGGCCAACCGCATCACATGCGGCGGGAAAGTGGCCGAGAACATATAGCCATTGTAACTATTGCGCGGGAGATAAGTCTTGACCCGTTTCATGTCGGGATAAAACCCCATCGAAAGCATCCGGTCGGCCTCATCGAAAATGAGAATTTCGAGGTTGTCCAGCGAAAGCGTATGCCGGAGGAGATGGTCGAGAATCCGTCCGGGGGTGCCGATGACAATATGCGCACCTTTTTTGAATGCCTCGATTTGCGGGCCGTATCCAACGCCACCATAGACTGCGATTGTGCGCAGGGTCTTGCCACAGAGGATCTCGGCCTCGCGCGAAACTTGTTTGGCCAGCTCGCGGGTGGGAACCAAGACGAGTGCCTGGCAGGCATTCATCTGCGGGTCGATCCTTTCCAGGGTGGGCAGGATAAATGCGCCGGTTTTCCCCGAACCGGTGCGCGACTGGACCATCAAGTCGCGGCGGGCAAGGATATAGGGGATCGTCCGCGACTGGACCGGCATTAACTCGGACCAGGATGCACGCGCGGCGGCCTCACGTAAATGTTCAGGTAATTCGGCCAACGTAACTGTCGGCAAGGCGTTTTCCGGCTCGACCAAGTCTTCGCTATCGAGGTCTCGTTCTGGTAATTTTTCGTCAGGTGTAATCATCAACATTCCTGTATCTCGTTCGAGTATTTGCCGCAAATGCGGCAAGGTCAAAGTTGGAACATACCCGAAGCGGCGGCGCGGCACAACTGCTTTTCCTGGTTACCCGCCGGGAGGCATTTTATTCGAAGGGGAGGCGTAATTCCATCTGTCGCCTCCGTTGTCCGTCCGGGTGGAAATGCAAACAACAACAATCGCGTTATCTCCGAACCGGTTGGCTTTCCCGCCGGTCAGTACCCTTAGGGGTACAGGCAGGAATCCCGCTATTTTTTATAACAAACCGCGATCCCGGATTGCGGCCACCCCAACAATTGACTCGTAGGGACCGGGCCTACCCTACCCATGGCGCAGGCAAGCCAGATCCCTACAATATCAACCCACAAAAGAAGAGATAAAGGTACCCCACCGGCTTGCGGTGGGTTTTAAATCAACGCACCTTGAAACCCCGACCGCCGGGCTTTATGCAAAAGCCCCATTGGTCAGGGGCACGAAAGAAAAAAATGAATTCCTCCACAGGCAGGCAAACCGCCGGCGTAATAAAGAACATCGACGGGATCATTCTATTTTAATTTTTCCACACGATACGAGAAATACTCGCCGCCGCCTGCCGGGAGATAAGCCGACCGGCCATCGGAGAAAATTTTGATCATATCACCGTTGCAACTGGACAACAGGATGTATTCGTCGGTAACCTCGGTAATTGCATCGTAGATGACCCCGTCTTTGATCGTGCAGGTCCCCGGAACAAACAGTGCGGTGTCGATTACCAATGGTTTTTCGGTATGGTCGGATTGGAGAACAGCTTCCTTGAACATCGTCAGGTTACCTTCGCCGAACTGCCGAAAGCGCAATACCTGCTTGCGCGCCATCCCTTTCTCGGTATAGACCACCTGTGATCCCCCGAAATAGAGATTGGGCTTGGCCGTATCACCCTCGAATGAGAGGACAAAATAATGAGTGCCGGTATAGATCGTGTAGGTGCCCTCGCCGGAGATCCAGACGCCGTTGCGCCAGTCGGCGAGTTTGGCCTGCAGGTTATCGTCGGCCGCCGACTGGGTAGTAAACAGCCCACTGAAAACCGCGGACATGAGTAATCCGCAACAAATTTGCATTCCCCGCTTCATGGTTTTACCTCCTGATTTGAGTCTCTCAGGCAGGATATCCAACCAGCGCAAAAAAACAAATACCAATTACCAGTTGATCTTCGCGGGATTGACCAGATAAACAAAAATCGAGTCACGCGCCGAGGCCAGCCGCCGTTGCAAAGTGTGATAGGAACTCCACGAATAGATATCTTCCAGGTAGTAGGCCGGCGAGGTGTAGAAATCATCGGCGGCGGCGTACACCAGGTCGCCGGTTTCGGCAAGATAGATAAACATCGCGGTGTTTTCCTTAACTGTTTCCAGATCGTCCCGCACCCCCCGGTCGTATTTTTCATCCAGCGCCACCGAGGTGGTCAGGTCGACACCGTCGGCGAGCATAATCAGCGGCGGGTTGTCGATGACAAATTGCAAATCTCGCGGATCACCCAAAGCCCGGACCTTGTAGGGAATATCCCAACCGAAACGGGTATACAGCAGATACGCCACCTGGGGAGACGCCTCGGCCCGAAAAACTTTGCCGGCGGTAAGACTCTTTGCGGCAACAGCGACGGCCGCCGGCAGGTTGGTTGTCCTGGTCGTATCGGCAAGAGATTTATAACCCAGCGACAGACAGAGCAAACCAAACACAACGACACTCAGAACCCGGCCCAGCCCCTTGCGCCAAAACCACAAATGCATCACCCCGACCGCCGACGCAAAGACCACAAACGGGACGGTCAGCGCATAGAGTCGCCCCGATTGAAGATGCGAGAACAAACCAAAAAAGAAAAGGTAGACGGCAAAACCAAACGCGAAGATCATCACAAAAGGCGTGGCGAAAAGCGGATGGTCGTAACCCCTTGGTCCGACAGTCAATAACGATGCCCCGACCACGGCGCAGACAATCAACAATATGCCGCCAAAATGGTAGAGATGGAGGGGGAAGAGAAAATGACCGGCCAATCTCATCGTGTTGATCGCCGCATGGGCCTGGGACAGGGCGGTGGCCCGGGTAAACCACCCGGCATATCCGGAAATCACGCTGAGCAGCAACGGTACGAAAAAAAATAACGCCAAGCCGCCGACCAGCGAAATGATAAGAGTCGGCAATGCCTGCTTGTCTTTGATTTTTCTTGAGCGATACCACCAGACAAACAGCTCCAGCGCGACAAACAAGATGACCGTCGGCAGGATAAACTTAAACGAACTGGCCGGCACCGCCGCCAGCAGTATCATCGCAATCACCGTAAATAAAAAATAACGCCGCCGGTCCGAGGGAGTCCTGGTTCGCGGCAACTGCAACCGGACCAGATAGGCGACCAAGGCATAGACATAAAAACACTGTGCGAAAACCACGGGAAAAACGTGATACGAATAGCGGACAAAATACGGCATCACGGCGGCCTGGGCGGCCATTAACAACCCCAGCCAGACGGCCTCGGTGGTCGACGCCAATAGCCGCCGGCCAAGCAGGTACAGACCGAAGACGGTTAGCAGGCCGAAGATTGCCGCAACCACCTGCGGGTAATACGGCGCACCGATCAGGAGGTGAGCAAGTTTCAGGATCGCATACGCCCCCACATTCACGCTGAAATTGCCGGTCAGGTTTTCGACTTCGGCGATATACTTGGCCTCATCCCAGAAATGAGGGAAATAACCGGTGAGACCCTGCAGACGAAAGACCGCCGCAACAACCAGGATACCGGCGAGGATTGATTTTTGCCGAAGGGATAATTCGACCGGTCGCACACGTTGCGGGGAGGGCTGAGATTTTCGTTTTCGGCTCATAAGTCAAAGCAATATGAGGCATCGGGTGGTCCATTGCAAGTGGTGGATGTCTGCGGTACCGAGACTCCGCCGATACATAGTATCTTTCCCACCCAAGCAGGAAGTTGTTTTTTAATTCTTAGGGGGACGCAACCGATTCGAAAAGAATACGGAATCTCGGCTCCGGTACGCCGAAGGACTGCGACAGGAATAACACCCCCGAAGTGTGCGACCACCCCCACCCCATCCTGTTGCGGGGGTCGATTCCCCGCGTTGCCGGTCGGCTCAGCCAATCCGGGACATCAATTCAGGCAAGGTCGAATAGTAGGCAGTCTGTAATGCCGCCGGGTCGAGGGTGCCAACGCCAGCCAATTCGAATTGGCCCCGGGTAACCTCGCCGATTTTCGCAAATTCAATTTTGTATTTATCGGCCAGTTTCTGCAACCGCTCGAGTTTTTTTGGCTCGACACTCAGGACCACACGCGATTGCGCTTCGCCGAACCAGAGGGAATCCGCGCGGATATCGGACTTCAGATCGATCGTACAGCCAAACAAATCATAAGGATTGGTGATACAGCACTCAGCCAGACAAACCGCCAGGCCGCCATCGGAGACATCATGGGCCGAGTGGACCAACCCCGCTTTGATTGCGGCAACAATTAACTCACCGAGCCGTTTTGCTTCATCGAGGTTGAGGTAAGGCGCATCGCCGGTGATCTTGCCGTGGATCGTTTTCAAATATTCCGAGCCGCCAAGATCGTTGCGGTTGGTCCCCAACAGGACAATCGCATCGCCCTCGTTTTTAAACCACTGAGTGGTAATATACTTGACATCGTCGATCATCCCCACCATGCCGATAGTCGGAGTCGGATAGACCGCACGGTCAGGGTCTTCGTTGTAAAAACTCACATTCCCGCCGGTGACCGGGGTGTCGAACTTGCGGCAGGCCTCCCCCATCCCCCGCACACATTCGGCGAACATAAAATACATCTCCGGTTTGTACGGGTTCCCGAAATTAAGGCAATTAGTCACCGCCAGCGGTCGCGCCCAGGTGCAGGCAAGATTACGCGCCGCTTCGGCCACGGCAATCTGCGCACCGCGACGGGGATTGAGCCAGCAATAGCGGCCGTTACCGTCGGTACACATCGCCAGTGCTGTCTTGGTTTTGCGGATGCGTACCACGGCGGCATCCGAGCCGGAGTTGATCGCAGTGTTGGTCCGGACCATCCCGTCATACTGCCGGTAGACCCATTGTTTGCTGGCGATATTCGGTGTGGCGATCAGGGTACTGAGAATTTCGAGGGGATCATCGGGCACGGGGATGGTTGAGAAATCAAAATTCTGAGTGTCATCGAGGCGTGCCGGACGTTTTTCTTCGCGTTTGTAAACCGGCGTGCCGCCGCCGAGCGCCAGCGATTCGGCCGGAATGTCGGATTTAAGTTCACCATTTTCGTAGACTTTAAATCTCCCGCCGGAGACTACCTTGCCGATTTTTGCGGCTTGCAGGCCCCACTTCTCGAAAAGCGCCTTGACCTCATCCTCTTTACCGATCTTGACAATAACCAGCATCCGTTCCTGTGATTCCGATAACAACGTCTCGTAGGGGATCATCCCCTCCTCGCGGACCGGCACATGGGCGATATCGATTTCAATCCCCTGGCCGCCGGAAAAAGCAGTCTCTGAGCAGGAGCAGGTAATTCCCGCCGCGCCCATGTCCTGGATCCCGACAATCAAATCGTCTTTGATCATCTCGAGGGTGGCTTCCAGCAACAACTTCTCGGTGAAGGGGTCGCCGATCTGCACCGCGGGCCGACGGGCCTCGGATTTTTCGGTGAGCTCTTCGGAGGCGAATGTCGCCCCGTGGATACCGTCACGCCCGGTGCGCGAACCGACAACATAGACCGGTGAGTCGACCACTGAGGCAACCGCCCGGGCGATCCGATCGGTGCGCACGATCCCAACCGCCATCGCATTGACCAGGCAATTGTGGGTATAGGCATCCTCAAAATAGACCTCTCCCCCGACCGTCGGCACGCCGAACGAGTTGCCGTAATCGCCGATCCCGCGCACGACACCGTCGAGGAGATAACGGACTTTCGGGTCTTCGGGGTTACCAAAACGCAGCGAGTTCAATGCCGCAATCGGCCGCGCACCCATGGTGAAAATATCGCGCAGAATGCCGCCAACTCCGGTCGCCGCACCCTGGTATGGTTCGACCGCCGAGGGATGGTTGTGCGATTCGATTTTGAAAACCACCGCACGACCATCACCGATATCCACCACGCCGGCGTTCTCCTCCCCCGCCTCGACCAGCAAAGCCGGGCCGGAACGCGGGAGCGTTTTGAGCATGAGAATCGAATTTTTATACGAGCAGTGTTCGGACCACATCACCGAGAAAATACCCAACTCGGTGAACGTCATCTCGCGGCCGAGGATTTCTTTAATTTTGGCGTGTTCTTGTTCGCCCAGCCCGTGTTCGGCGACCAGTTCGGGGGTCACGGTTTGTTCGCGCACCGGCATATCCTTTCGTCATCCCCGACCATCCGGCGGGGAAAAAGTCAATATATACACCCGGCAGTGCGGGGCAAGGGCAGTTTTGGGAGGGCGTAGGGGCAAGGGGTACCGGATGATTAAGGTGATTTGTGTCGGGCGCATGGTTTTCACCCGCCAATTTCATATTTCCTGTGGCGGATGACGAGCATCCGCCCTACAAATTCCACAATTGAATGGTGGCCGCGCCCACACACAACTGACCTCCATCGGGAACACCGGGTACCCCACACCTCAAAAGGCGCAGGCCGCTCTGCGGCGGGTTTCTTCTCTTAATGCAAACTGGATTCCCACTCATCCCGCGACGCGGGACGTCGGGAATGACGAGATTGTTGTTTTCCGCTAACCCACCGCCCGCCGCGGCGGGTGGGCCACCGGAGCATTCTGCCAACCCGCCCCAAAACAAGTTTGGCGTGGCCCCACGACGAAGGTTGGATGTGTGGCCGGGGTCTATGACCCCGGTTCGTGAAGCGAATTGATGGGCGGTGCCCGCCCTACCGGTTGGCAGAGACTATTGAATCTTCTCGACAATGAGCAGAAAGTCGACTTTGGCCGGAATCCCATAAATCTGGGCTAAGGATGTTTTTGCAATATTAGGAATTATCGATATAACTTCCCCTTCTAAATTATCAAGAATCGCTCCAATTTGCTCAGTTCATCGTTCATCTTGATTTCCAAGCGATGCGCTCTGTATTTCATACTGCTCCTTCTATTTAGAAAGGGCTGGTCCAATCTATTGAGCCCCATGACTCAAAGGGTCATGATATAGGGTTCCTGATACCGATACCCGCTACCCGTTTCATTATTCGACATTTCCCAGAGTATGAGTCACCGATCAATGAGCCTGTAAGCCCTGCGGTCAGGGTCACGAAAAACAAACGGGATTCCCGCGTTCGAAATGACACGATATTGAATTCTGCCAAGGGATACATCCAGATAATCGCAACGCACCTTGAAACCCGGAGCAAAGCCCCGGGCCGCAAAATACAGAGCTTTATTGCAGGAAAATCAAGAGACCGAAGCGGTGAGTGTCGCCGAGATCGTCGTCATACGGCACGAAAGCATAGTCGAACTCGAACCGATTGACGCCGATTCCGAAACCGGCGGACCAGGAACGAGTGTCATACCCGGCGGCATAACCGGCACGGGCAACTAATGATGCCGATTGAATCTTTCCCGAATTACCGGTGGGAATGTCAAATCCGTATTCGCCGCCGAAATGGACTTTAGCCGATTCATTATTCGGTGAGACCAATTCGACACGCGCGGTCCAGACCGGCGTCGTGTAGGCCCCGCCTAAACGAAACTGGCTGGGAAGCTTGTAGCTTTCGGCGTCGTATTTCATTTTCGGACCGAGATGATTGAGTGTTGCGCCGAGTTTGATTTGCTCATTGACTCGATAGAGACCGCCAAGATCGAAAGCAATCCCGTTGGCAACTTCCGAATCGATTTTCTGAATTACCGTCTTCAGCGTAATCCCCAGCCGGAGGTCTTCGGAAACCTGGTACCCCGCCGACCCCTGAATGAGCGCATCGATGGCGTCGAACGTGCTCAGCGGTTCGGCAGTCGGTCCGGTGCGGCGTTCGAGATTGTCGACCGTAAACACCTGCAGACCCAAACCATAACCGAATTTGCCATGCGGAATGGAGAGAGCCACATATTCACCACGGGCACTTTGAAAATGTTCGTTATGGGCCATGCCGATGCGGGTCGGCTGTCCCCCGGTCAGGCCCGCCGGATTATAAAACAGCAGAAACGGATCGCTTTGTTCGGTGAGATAGGTCTCGGCCATCCCCAGTGCCCGCGCTCCCCCGCCGATGGTCAGGAATTTGGCCCCCGTTTCGGCATAGCCCCCTTCGGCAAAAGCGGTTGACCCGCCCGCCGCAAGGGAAACAGCCAGGATCAATGCCGGAATCACCCGGCGACACATTTTAATCAAAATCGGACTCCCAGCGAAACAAGGTGTTCGTCGTCGATATTATTATCGGTCGGCGCAAAAGCATAATCCAGCACCAGTTGGTTGCCGCCGATCCG
>JAJRUJ010000078.1 GCA_024277855.1 Candidatus Zixiibacteriota bacterium | reverse complement strand
CGACTGTTCCACCCAAATCGTATAAACCGAAAATACCCGACATCGCCAATATCCTCCGACCGGCAAAATAAAACGGCGGACGTCGAAACGCCCGCCGTAAATGATCGTGTGTGAAGAAAACTCAGGCCTGATGATACTTGGCCTTGCCGTCAATATACAAATTGCCGCCGTGCGCATCCTGAGCGACGATTACCGGGAAATCCTCAACTTTCATCTCACGCACCGCTTCCGCGCCAAGTTCCTCATAAGCAATTACTTTTGCCTCTTTAACCGAGCGGGCGATCAATGCCGCCGCCCCGCCGACCGCGGCAAAATAGACCGCGCCGTGAGTCTTCATCGCTTCGACTACACCCGGGCCCACCTCGCCTTTGCCGATCATCCCGGAGATGCCGACTTCGATCATCTTTGGGGAATAGGCATCCATCCGATACGAGGTCGTCGGACCGGCCGAACCGATCGCGTTACCCGGCTTCGTCGGTGAGGGGCCGACATAGTAAATAATCTGTCCTTCGGGGTTGAATGGCAGCTTTTCGCCCTTGTCGATTGCTTCCACCATCTTCTTATGCGCAGCGTCGCGGCCGGTATAGATTGTACCGGTAATCAACACATTGTCCCCGGCTTTTAACGCTTTCGCCGCTTCCCGGGTCAGGGGAGTCTGGATTTTTTTCTTCTGGTCACTCATATGTCATACCTGTCAGATTCGTTCAGTGGACGTTTTTGGATACACTTAGATTATTGCCGATTTATGCCGGGCCGCGTGACATTGCATATTTACCGCCGCCGGCAGCGAGGCGATATGGCACGGTCCGGTGGTGATAAATACAGCCAACGCGGTCGTATTGCCGCCGAGTCCCTGTGGTCCGATCCCCAGCTTGTTGATTCGTTCGAGCAGTTCGGCCTCCATCTCGGCGTAAAACGGGGCGGGATGTTTCGAGCCGAGCTCGCGCAAGAGAGATTTCTTGGCCAAAATCGCCGAGCCCTCAAATGTGCCGCCGATCCCCACCCCGACGATCACCGGGGGACAGGGATTGCCGCCGGATTTGTTCACCCGCTCGACTACAAAATCTTTCACGCCCTCCGCCCCGTCGGAGGGTTTGAGCATCCGGACTTCCGACATATTTTCTGCACCGCCGCCTTTGGGGGCGATAATTATTTTAATTTTGTCTCCGGGCACAATATCGAAATGAATCAGGGCCGGGGTGTTATCCTTGGTGTTGACCCGCTTAATCGGATCACTCAGGATCGATTTGCGCAGATACCCTTCCTCATACCCCTTGCGCACCCCGGCATTAATCGCCTCACGGAGGCTGCCCTTGACATGAACATCCTGCCCGACTTCGACGAAGAAAACAGCATACCCGGTGTCCTGGCACATCGGCACACCCTCGGATTTGGCAATGCCGGCGTTTTGTGTGATCTGTTCGAGGATCCCTCGGCCGACCGGCGAGGTCTCTTTGGTTCGCGCGGTTTCCAGCGCGGCATAGACATCGTCACCCAACTCGAAGTTGGCCGACATACACATTTGGGCGACAGTTTCGGTGATGGTTTCGGTGGTAATCTCTCTCATCGGTTCCCCAATTCCTCTGAAGCAGATAAGAAAAAACCGGGCGGGTGCCCGGTTTTTTTAATTCCTGATATGAGCAAACTTTTTGCCCTTACCGACGGTCTCAAACTCCACGATACCGTCCTCCAGGGCGAAAAGCGTGAAGTCCTTGCCGATGCCGACTTTCGCACCGGGGAAAATCTGTGTCCCGCGCTGTCGGATGATAATCGACCCTGCGGTGACCATCTGGCCGCCGTAGGCCTTGACTCCGCGTCGTTGTCCATTGGAGTCGCGGCCGTTACGGGATGACCCGACACCCTTCTTATGCGCCATCTTTGTTCCTCCTTCACGGGGCCAGACTCATACCTCAGCCCCAGAACTGAATTTCCCAATATACAGCCAAATCACCGCTTGGCAAGGGATTTCGTTATTAACGAGTGAACTTGGTTATTTGATTGACATTCGGGCAATCCAGTATAATTTATTGTAGGAGAATAAAATACGGTAGTTGGTATATGTTTGTGCCTGCGCCCTTCAGAGTTTGGGTCGATGAAAAAGTCATTCAGACAAAACAGGATGAGCGGCCAACTGCCGAAATTTGAATTCCGCCAATAATTGCCGAATCTTTTTCGGGTTGGCCTCGATCCCCATTTGTTCCAGTCTCGTTACCGCCCGGGTATATATCTTCTTTGACCGATGCCGCAGTTTCACTCCGGTCGGATCAAGCTCGTACGGATGAAAATAAAACACGCGAGGCGTGTTTGATCTCTGAATCTGTCCGGCAATAAAAGAATATGGCAACATCCGCAACCAGCCGCCGCCGGCGATTGCCATATTCATCCCCAGCAGCTTGGCCGTTGCCGGGGGGAACTCCCACAGCCCGTGTTCATGACGCGTTGGCTCGGGCGGCCAGTCGGGGATACCATATAGTTTTCGCCGTACCGGGAAGATGCTTGAATCATAGACCAAACCAAGTTTCTGGAGAATATCCACCGCCCACATAGTTTTTCGCGTAATCGAGAAACAGGGAGCACGATAACCCATAATTTCCGTTGCCCCCGCTTGCGCCAGCTTTTCCAACGATAATCTCACGTCCCGTTCAAACTCATCGGGGCTTAGATGCATCAGCCGCCGATGCAAATACCCATGCGAGCCAATCTCATGACCCCGCGCCGCAATTTCCTGAACAATCTCCGGGTAATGCTCGGCGACCGTCCCTTGCACAAAAAATGTCGCCGTGTTCCGGGTTTCGTCCAGCAAATCGAGAGTCTTCTCGACCGCGGCGTTAACCGACTCGTCCGGCCGGTCGTTATAGCCCGCCGTAGCATCGGCGAAAAACTCCAGATGGGCCAGGTACCAATCCTCCACATCGATCGTGAGGTAGTGGGTGATGTCTGCGTCATCGCTCATATCCCACGATCACGATTATTGGCTCGCAGGTCAAGGCATGGGTGGGGTTGTGACAGTGGGGCAACATGAGAAGTGTAGGACTACTATACAGGCCCGATATGATAAACCCACTCGACGTTCTATCACCAATCATGCGATAATCACAATTGTGCTATTTCCGATGTCAGAGGGCTTGCTCGAGAGTGAGTGGGGATCCCGTTAGTCGTTTTATCAGGCAGTTGTGGCTAATACATCAAAAACCAGGGAGGAAACGGGATTCCTGGTCATGTCCGCCAAAGGCGAATGCCAGGAATGACAGATTGTTGTATTCTGCACTTCCCCCGGACTCGCTTTAAGGTGAAAATTGAAGAATTGAAGAAATAAAGTGGAGCTGATCGGGATCGAACCGACGACCTGTACGTTGCGAACGTACCGCTCTACCAACTGAGCTACAGCCCCATCAATACACAAAACGATCGGCAATCGCCCGACCGGCAGTCCAATATATTCACCTTCCCGGATTTGGCAAGTCAAAATGCCCCCCTCCCGTATGCTGGTTTTGACAGGTTTTGCCGTTTCTGACAGACCCGAACATTGACAGCGGCGTAATTTACTATACATTCGCGGTTTGAGTCGATAAGGGAATACCCGAGTCGGAAAGATGATTAATACCGACCTGTTTAGAAAGTCGAATCCTGAAAAGACAAAAATCCCGAACGGCTAACCGTGGAGGGGAGATATGACGCCAGGCGAAGCAATTCAGAGTTTGCAAATTAAGACGAAATCCTATTTCGCCAAAGACCCTGCTACCCGGACACGCGCTGACCGCAAACAATTACTCGCGGATCTTGGTGTCGAACATCCGGGGCATTTCCTCTCCAGTGTCTGGTCGCCGAACTGGGAGGACGCGGTCGACCGGATGCTCGACCCGCGTAGCAGCGCCTTGCGACCGCTCCCGCCGAGTGATTTTCATTTCAAATGGGCCGTCGGCGCAATCAACCTCCTGCCGCTGCAAACCCGGCTGAATATTCTCCAACTCAAACTCAAGCCGACCGGGCTGGAAGCGGCAATCAAGCGGCTCCTCGAAAAAGGCGGGTATGTCGCCGACGATTTCGAAATCGAGGATGTCGAAGTCCTGCGTTTTGTCCATTCGGAATTTTCGATTACCGTCCGGACCGGCGGCAAAAAGCAGGTCCGAGTCGAGGTTTCCCATTATCTCCCGGCGGCCGAGGAGTTATTTCACAAATTCTCTGATGCATTTGCGCTCCCGGTTACCACGATAGAACTCGGCGAGTCGTCCGGCAACGGCAAATATGTTCTGGAACTCGAAGAACCGGGCCGGGTCGAGCTTCCCGAGGCCTCGCACGATTCGCTGGCCGCCTCGGCCAAAAAAATCGCCGCCCAGGCGGGCAAACATGACGCGGTTGGTGATGTGCTCGGCACGATTATGCGCGATCATCATTATTTGCTGGACACCGACGGGGAGTTGATCTCGTTCCATCATTACCAGTTGTTTCTCGACCTGGACGACGACCATTTCGGTTTCTTCCGGCCGGTTTTTACCTTCCTTGGCGAAACAATCGGCAATGAACAAAAGTGGTTTACCGAATATTGCGAATCGTATCTCACCGAATTTGATGCGATTAAATCCCGCGCCGCCGATGTTTTGTCTATCCTCGATGAGAATCGAGAACTTGTCGATAGATACCTCGGCGACACCGGGGAATTTTCGCAAATCCGTAACGATGTCGAGCGGCGGTTGCAACTCGATCCCAAACAAAGAATCAAAATAGTTGCCGAGTTGTTCGGTGAGCATGACCCCAGCACCGGCGTGGAGGGCTGAGTATGCACAAGATCGTTTACAAAGAAGAACTGGCCCCGAAGACGGTGATGTTCAAAGTCGAGGCGCCGTGGATCGCCAAAAAAATCCGGCCGGGCCAGTTTGTTATTGTCCGGCTTGATGAAACCGGCGAGCGCATCCCTCTTTCGATTTCCGGCTGGGATGAAAAGGAAGGCACCCTGCGGTTGATTATCCAGGCCGTCGGCTATACCAGCAACAAGCTGATCGACCTGGAAGTAGGCGATTCGATCAGGGACGTCGTTGGACCGCTCGGCCGCCAGACCCATCTCACCGAGGGCGGTACGGCGGTGGTGATCGGCGGCGGATACGGCACCGGCGCAGTGATCCCCTCGGCGCTCGAACAAAAAGCCAAGGGCCGGCGGGTTGTCGGCATCGTCGGCGCGCGCTCCAAAAACCTCGTGTTATTGGAGGACGACCTCCGCGCCGCCTGCGACGAAGTATTCATCACTACTGACGACGGTTCTTACGGCCGCAAGGGCTTGGTCACCGATGCTCTCGCCGATATCATGGCCCATGAGGATGTCGGCGCGGTTTTGGCGGTTGGTCCGGTGCCGATGATGCGTGCCGTTTCTGAACTGACCCGGCCGAAAAATATCCCGACGATGGTTTCACTCAACGCGATCATGGTTGACGGCACCGGAATGTGCGGTGCCTGCCGCGTGACTGTCGGCGGCAAAATCAAGTTTGCCTGCTACGACGGCCCGGATTTCGACGGTCATCTCGTCGACTACAACGAGTTGACGATGCGTCAGCGCACCTATAAGCCGCAGGAAGCCGAAGCCATGAAGCTTTATGAATCCGAAATCGCCGCCAAGACGGTGAAGGCATAGGGGGGAGACATCATGGCAATTGAACCGAAAGAATTGACCCCGCGCGAGCGGATGAAAATTCCCCGCCAGCCGATGCCGGAACAAAAACCGGAAATCCGGCGGAATAATTTCGACGAAGTCCCACTCGGCTACGACGAGGAGACCGCAATTACCGAGGCCAACCGTTGTTTACAATGCCGGATTCCGCACTGCATCGACGGTTGCCCGGTCAATATCGATATCCCGGCCTTTCTTAAACTGGTCACGCGCGGTGAATTCGCCAAGGCGGCGCAGAAAATCAAAGAAACCAATGTGCTCCCGTCGATTTGCGGACGGGTTTGCCCGCAGGAAAATCAGTGCGAAAATGTCTGTGTACTGACCAAGAAATATACCCCGGTCGCCGTCGGCCGTCTCGAACGCTTTGTCGCCGATTACGAACGCTCGCATAACCTGGTTGTCGATCCGGTTATCCCGCCGCAAACCGGCTGCAGGGTTGCGGTCATCGGCTCCGGACCGGCGGGTCTGACCGTCGCCTCCGAAATGGCCAAACGCGGCCATAAGGTCGTTGTTTACGAAGCGCTCCACCAGCCGGGCGGGGTGTTGTTTTATGGCATTCCGCGTTTCCGTCTGCCGGGCGATGTGATCAAATCCGAACTGGCCTATCTCGAAAAGATGGGTGTTGAAATCCATGTGAATACTGTCATCGGCAAACTGGCCAGCCCGCAGGAGTTGATGGACGAGATGGGCTTTGATGCTATCTTCCTGGGAACCGGCGCGGGTTTGCCGAGGTTCCCGGGTGTGGAGGGTGAGAATTTTAACGGGGTCTATTCGGCCAACGAATACCTCACGCGCCTCAATCTGATGCGCGCCGATAATTTCCCGCATTCGGCCACGCCGGTATACTGTGGCAAACGGGTTGCCGTTTTTGGCGCGGGCAATACGGCGATGGATTCGGCGCGGACCTCGATCCGCATGGGGCCGGAGGATGTCACCGTCTATTACCGGCGTACCCGCGAAGAGGCGCCCGCGCGCAACGAAGAACTCGAGCACGCGATGCAGGAAGGCGTCAATTTTGAGTGGCTGACTGCACCGGTCAAGTTTATCGGCGACGATAATTATTTCGTCAAGAAAGCCGTCCTGCAACGGATGGAACTGGGCGCACCCGATGAATCCGGGCGCCGCCGTCCGCTGCCGATCGAGGGTTCGGAATTCGAGGTCGATGTCAATACGGTTGTTTTCGCGCTCGGCTTCGGAGTCAACCCGCTGATTATCGAGGCGACCCCCGGCCTGGAAACCAATAAGTGGGGCATCGTGAAAGCCAGCGGCGAAACCGGCATGACTTCGGTCGACGGTGTCTTTGCGGGCGGTGATATCATCACCGGCGGCGCGACAGTAATCCTCGCGATGGGGCAGGCCAAAATCGCCGCGCGCGGGATACACAACTGGCTGATCGATAAGAAGGGTCTGGACCTGCCGAAAGAGGAAGCCCCGGTTCCGGCCTCAAAGGCGAAGAAAGAAAAGAAAGAGAAAAAGTAACGGACGCGGTCGGGCGTGGGATAGCAGAAAACAACAAACCGTCATTCCCGCGAAGGCGAGAAACCAATTAAAAGTAAGTTCGGACCTTAAAATGGACCCGTGCCGGAGTTCATCCGCTTGTGCCGGGCAGGGGTGACAGATGTAGGGCGGATGTTCACACATCCGCCGGACAAAATCGCAAGAGTTGTATTTTTCATATAGATGCACTACCCCAGGTCAAGGCCCTTACCGGCCTTGACCTTTTTTTGTGCATACTTTGTTTTTGTCGGGTACGCTACTGTTTGCGGCGGGATTGTGAGAGTTGCCCTTAGCAGATTTAGTCAACCTCGGCATTCGGATTGCTATTAAAATGCTTTGGGGTATTACATTTATGATTGGGGCCATAATGAAACCAACATCCTGGGATTTCGGTCGTGTGGCCCTCCCAAACTTGTTTGGGGGGGATTTCAGATCATGGGAATACTCTCCCTGTCAACCTTGACTGGTCCCTCCCCAAGATCGTTCCAATCCCGAAAACTGGACCAATGCCATTTTTCAGGCGATTCCACCAAGCCGCGTCTGACTGGATTTGCATGGATATAATTGATCACAGTTATCAATGTGGTCTGCTTGGTAATATTCCGGTCGTACCCACCACCACCCTGCCAAAACCGATATGGTTTCGAAGTCAATCCGGTGGCGAAATATCGCATCTGTCCCGGATCGTTTTTTCGGCAATGGATCATGACTCTGCGAGCGCATGATTGCTTGATACTTTTCGAGATTTCAGCAATGGAGTATTCCTCAATTGTTGGATATAACAACAGATGAACATGTTCAGGCATGAAGACATATGCACAGACTTCAATACTGTGTGTTCCGCATGCCTGGTTAATTGCATCAGCAAGATACTGACAATAGGATTCATTGCGCAGGAATGGACGCCTCTGATAGCAGGAGAATGTTAGCTCGTGGATATGGCCTGGTATATTGAAATGGACACGCTTATTTTTCATGATCTACCTCCACCCCAAAACGAGTTTGGGGTGGCCACACGACATTCATCACCAAAGAAGCCCCAACTTATTCAACTCGATTGACATCGCGATGATTTCGCGCGCCGATCGACAAAGCTCACGCGTATTAACCACGAACTTGTGGGCAAACTCCTCTGTCGCATCTAACACAGCGGGAGGCCGGTCCATCCGACTCTGGCCACTCGACTTGTCAAATTTCACCCGTGGAATGACGTACACCCTGTTTTCACGATCTTCTGCCTGCCAGTTATCTCCGTAGGAGTAGTAATCTCTCATAATCTCTGGATCATCCACGAAAAGGCATCCGTGTTTGACCTTGTTATGAATATGTCCTGTTACAAAACCTGATTCACCGAGCAGAGCTGCTGCTTGGCGCACCCGGCGCGAAAGCGCGACGCCGCTGTACTCAAAGGCATTTAGCAATTCAGGATTGGTTGTTTGCTTCCTAAGATCGGCAAGTGACGGAAATTCTGCAAATTCCATTAAATCAAAAGTATTCGAGTCATAGTAAATATTTTCATAAAACTGACGGACTTCTCGTGTAGTATACGTGGAAAGCGTCTCGATGAAATCCTGCGCTTTTCTCTGCTGTAGCGCTAAACATAGCGCTCCCAGGAGTTCGAATGATGAAGTGTATTCGGAGAATAGTTTTGTAATCAGTAATTTCCTTAGTTTTACTGAATGAGTACGTCGAAACTTGGCTGAAATGATCCTAGCCGTCGTCGAAGGAGTGTGGGTGGCGAAATCTAAGAAATTCTGGAGGAATCGGATCGAAACTTCACGTCTGCGCTTGATTTATTTTTGTTCTTCTTCAATAGGTTGACTCATTCCTATCATCCCCTCAGAATTGCATCTCACGGTCAGTTGTTGTCACCTCAAAAGCGTGGACGGTAACAAGTTAAATCCAAGTATAGTCTTGTCAATCATTTTGCCTTTCGTTTCCCACCCCAAAGCGAGTTTGGGGTGGCCACACGACTTCTGATTAAAAAACGGGTAATGACATCTTTCTCGGTGGGGCACCAGCCTGGGTCTGCTCAAGAACTTGCCAAAACTCACAATTCGACCAATATCCCGTATTGATTGGAACCATGCGCGGGAGTATATTCCCCGCGAATTGAAGCATTCACCCGGGGGAGTTGTGACCGAAGAAAGATCCGACCCGATCGGCCATCGCCGTGAAAAACTCGACCGTCTGCGGGCACGTGGGATCAATCCGTATCCCTACGCCTACCAGCGCTCGCATTACAACGCTGAAGTAACCGGCAGTTTTGATGAACTGGAAGGCAAACAAGTGGCCGTCGCCGGACGGATCATGTCGATTCGCGGGCATGGCAAGACCAGTTTTTTTCATATCCAGGACCGGACCGGCCAGTTGCAGTGCTATCTCCGCAAAGATGATATCGGCGACGAACAATTTGAGATATTTCGGGATTTCGATATCGGCGATATGATCGGGGCCGGCGGCGAAGTATTCCGGACCAAACGCGGTGAGATTACGGTCAAAGTCAGTTCATTCGAGATGCTGGCCAAATCGCTGCTTCCCCTGCCTGAAAAATGGCATGGACTGACCGATGTGGATATCCGCTACCGCCGGCGGTATCTGGATTTGATTGTCAATCCGGAGGTCAAAACCGTGTTTGAGGCGCGGGCCAAAACGCTGAAATCGATCCGGCGGTTTTTGGACGACCGGGGCTTTCTGGCAGTTGAAACGCCGGTGTTGCAGCCGTTATATGGTGGGGCGGCGGCCCGGCCGTTTGTCACCCATCACAACACGCTGGATCTGAAACTGTATCTGCGGATCGCCGACGAGTTGTATCTCAAACGTCTGATCGTCGGCGGGCTGGATCGGGTGTATGAGGTTTGCAAGGATTTCCGCAATGAGGGAATGGACCGCGAACACAATCCCGAATTTACGATGGTCGAGTTCTATGCGGCCTATCTGGATTATCATGATATTATGGACTTGTTCCGCGAGTTGATTTTATATGTCGCCCGCGAGGTTCGTGGTTCGGAAACTTTGCAGGTTGGCGAGAAAGAAATCGACATTTCCGGTGACTGGCCGCGTCGACGACTACTCGAGGCGATCAAAGAGGAAACGGGGCACGATTATTCCTCCTGTACCGTCGAGGAGGCCAAAAAGATGGCCGAGTCGGCCGGCGTGGATGTTGCAGACAAGAAAACACGCGGGCAGATAATCGATGCGGTGTTTTCCCATGCGGTCGAGCCAAAAATCGATACGCCGGTCTTTATTATCGACCATCCCCGGGAGATCAGCCCGCTGGCCAAGGCGCATCGGGAGGACGATACCCTCGCCGAGCGGTTCGAGTTATTCATCGGCGGCAAGGAAGTCGGCAATGCCTTTTCAGAGTTAACCGATCCCGATGACCAGAAGGCGCGGTTCGAATCGCAGGGCAGAGAGGCCGAGGCAGGGGACGATGAAGCGCATGTGATGGACGAGGATTATCTCCGCGCGCTTTCGTACGGTCTGCCCCCCACCGGTGGAGTCGGGTTTGGGGTCGACCGGTTGGTGATGCTGTTGACCTGAGCGCCGTCGATCCGCGACGTGATCCTTTTCCCCACCATGCGACCGGAAGGGACATAAATTTTCATGGGCTACTCACTCTTCATTGCCCGACGGTATCTGCGGTCGCGGCAAAAAGAAGGGTTTATTTCGATTATCACGTTGATTGCTATTTTGGGGATCACCGTTGGTGTGGCGGCGCTGACGTTTGCCCTGGCGATGATGAACGGGTTCGAAAGCACGGTTAAGGAACGGATTGTCAACACTACCGCGCATGTTTCAATTTTCGACGCATTCTCCGAGGGGATTGACAATATCGCTGAAGTTGAATCGACCATTGTCGCCCAACCCCATGTGCTGGCAGCCGCGCCGTTTATTTTATATAAGGCGGCAATCTCTTCGGCGACCGAAAACGACGGGTTGGTCGTCCGCGGGATTTTACCGGAGAAAGAGCAGTATGTTACCCGCCTCAAAGAGGCGATCGTTTATGGCCAATATGCCCTCGGCCGCGATTCACTTGAACGGCGTCAGATTCTGCTGGGAGTAACCCTTGCCGAACGGCTGGATGCCGATATCGGCGACGAAGTATTCCTGTTTTCGATGCGGGGACAGGACCTGGGGGCGATGACGCTTTCGCCGAAAGTGATGAAATTTGTCGTCTCCGGGATGTTCGAGACCGGGATGTATGAGTATGACGCCAATCTGTGTTATATCCATCTGACCGATGCGCAGAATTTGTTTTTGCTTGGTGACCGGGTGACCGGGTTCCAGGTAATGACCGACGATTGGGAGACCGCCGGTGAGACCGCGCACCAATTGGAAGAGGCGCTGGGGCCGCCGCTGTTTGCCACCGATTGGATGCGGATGCACAAGAGTTTGTTCTCCTGGATGAAACTGGAAAAATATGCGCTCTTTCTTGCGCTGTGTCTGATTGTCGCGGTGGCGGCGTTTAATATTATCTCGATGTTGATTATGATTGTGATCGACAAGCGCAAGGATATTGCGATCCTTAAGGCCATGGGCGCGGCGACCAAAGGGATCACGCGGATTTTTATCATCGAGGGGACATTAATCGGCGTATTCGGTACGGTGCTGGGCACGGGTGTCGGACTGTTGCTGTGTTGGTTGCAGCATACCTTTGATTTGATCCCGCTGCCGGCGGAAATCTATTTTATCGACTCACTGCCGATAGTGGTGCAGGCGCCGGACGTGCTGCTAATTGCCGGAGTGTCGTTGGTTATCTCATTTTTGGCGACAATTTACCCCGCGCGCCGCGCGGCCAAGCTGTATCCGGTGGAAATATTCCGGCTCGAATAAAGGTAATGGGGAAAACGTGTAACGGTGGTCGTTCGTTGATCGTCTAATAGGTAGAGACCGGGGATGTCAATAAATCGGCTGAATCAGGGAAAATATCCCCGCTCGTGAGCGTATAGCCAACAGAGGCCCACAGCCGGTCAGACATCCCGCCGGGCGGTAACGGACAAACCCAAAGTGTGTGATAATGGTAATTGACAAGGCAAAAACATCGCACGGACAAAACGCGGATATCTGCCGTGTTCGCGGACTGACTAAAGTCTTCGATGCGCCGGGTGGGACGCTTGAGGTCCTGCGCGATGTCGAGTTGACCATCGCCGAGGGCGAGATGGTCTCGATTATCGGGCCGAGCGGGGTGGGTAAGTCGACGCTGTTGCATATGATCGGCGCACTCGATCCGCCAAGTGAGGGGACTGTTGAACTGGCCGGTTCAAATCCCTACGCGCTGGCCGACGATGACCGGGCGCGCCTGCGCAACGAAAAACTCGGCTTTGTCTTTCAGTTTCATCATTTGCTTTCGGGATTTACGGCGTTGGAGAACGTGGCCATGCCGCTTCTGGTGCGGGAGACTGAGTCAAAAGAAGCGCTGGCGGAGGCCGGTCGTGCTCTGTAACTGGTCGGACTGGCCGACCGCGCCGACCATCGACCCGGAACCCTTTCCGGCGGGGAGCAACAGCGGGTCGCGGTGGCGCGGGCGCTGGTCGGCTCGCCGGCAATAATCTTGGCCGATGAACCCAGCGGCAATCTCGATGAGCAAAATGCCGTGCGACTTCACGAACTCTTGAGCGTATTAAGAGACAGGGATAGTCGCGCATTGTTGATTGCGACTCATAATCCGGACCTCGCCCGCCGGTCCGACCGCGTCTACCGGATCGTCGACCGGCGGCTGGAACCCGAAGTTGAGGGGCCGATGGCTCCCCAAAGGGGCTAAACGACAGAATTTTGGGAAATGGGATGGGAACAAACCGATGACGGCCGATATAGACAATAAGCACTACAGGCAAAATGAAACTTGCCTGTATGGTTTGTACCGGAGTCCGCAGCCGGCTCCGGCGGGGAGGGCCCGAATCGACACTGGGGGTGTCGGAGATGAAATGTGAAAATTGCGGCAGCAATGAAGCCAACGTTCACCTGACCCAGACTAAGGACGGCAAAAAAGTCCAACTTAATCTGTGTAAGGACTGCGCGCGGAAAAAAGGCTTTGGCAACCCGCTGGAAGATGTCCCTTTTCCGCTGGCCGAGTTTCTGGCCGGGATGGTCAAAGAAGCGACCGCCGATGCCACCGGCGCGATGAGCGAGCTGGAGTGTCCCGCGTGCGGGATGAAATTCGTTGAATTTACCAAAATCGGACGATTTGGCTGTGGCGGGTGCTATAAGGCATTCGACAAACCGCTCGAAGACCTTTTGCGCCGCATTCACGGTTCGACGATTCACCGGGGGCGCACTCCGCGCTCGCGTACGGGGAAAATGGCGCCGCTGGCCGAAGAGATCAAATTGCGCGAGGAACTCCGCCGCGCCATCGAAGATGAGAACTTTGAGGAGGCGGCGGTGATCCGCGACCGTCTCCGTGCACTGAGACCGCGTGAACCTGTGGTCGACCGAACGGGATGAGACGATGAAGACACTCGAAGATTTGGGTAATCAGCCGGCGGCCTGGCTCTCCGACGAAGGAGAACGGGCGGACATCGTGCTTTCCAGCCGTGTGCGGTTGGCGCGTAATATCGCCCATCATCTTTATCCCCAGCGAGCCGGGATCGAGGAACACCAGAAAGTGGTGGACCTGATCCAGGTGGCTACCGAGAAAACCGGCGTGGCCGATTCCGGCGCATATTTTATGTCCGATCAAATCGATGAGTTTTCGCGCGAAATTTTGATCGAGCGCCATCTGATCAGCCCGGAGTTTTTGCGTGACGATAACATACGCGGACTTTTCGTAACCCATGATGAAACCGCCAGTTTAATGATTAATGAGGAAGATCATCTGCGGATTCAATCGGTCGGTTCGGGGATGAATATCCGCCAGGCGATGGCCACCGCGACAGAAATCGACGAAAAGCTCAGCACGGTGCTGGAGTACGACACCGACCCGCGACTGGGTTATCTGACCGCCTGCCCGACCAATGTCGGTACCGGCTTGCGCGCCTCGGTCTTGATTCATCTACCGGGCTTGGTGTTGACCCGCGACATGGATAATGTGTTGTCCCAGGTCGGCAAAATCGGGCTGACCGTCCGCGGGTTTTATGGCGAGGGGTCGGACGTTTTGGGCAACTTGTTCCAGATTTCGAATCAAACGACGCTGGGACGGTCCGAAGAGGACCTGATCGAATCATTGGAGAAAATCACCCGTCAGTTGATCGCCTATGAAGAGGAGGCACGCAATAAACTTTTTGGTGATGCGCCGCATCAGATCAAGGACAAAATCTGGCGGGCGCTGGGCATCCTGGCCCTCGCGCGAGTGCTGACTTCTGAGGAAGTGATGAACCTGCTCTCTGCGGTCCGGCTGGGGATTGCCGGTGGGATCGTCAAGGGTATTAGTTTTGCGATGGTCAACGAATTATTGCTTTCGGGCCAGCCGGCCCACTTGCAGCGTTTGATGGGGCGCCGGATGTCGCCGGAAGATCGCGACATTGCCCGAGCCGCGCTGGTCCGGGAAAAGCTCTGGCCGGCAATCCGGGAAATGGACAACGTTATTGCGGATTTGTCGGAGGAGTCCGACGAATCGGCCGGCCAGGCCTAAAAAGCTGTCAAACATCGACGCCCGGCCAACCGATATAGTAAGAAGGAACCGGTCCGCATGAGGCGGGCGCAGGGAACGCAGCGCAGGACCCACGGGGGTGGTACGAATGAACGAGATGTTTACCGAAGCTGCTCGCAAAGCCATCGAGTATGCCCGTGATGAAGCCGCTCGACTGCGGCATGATTACATCGGGACCGAACATCTTCTCCTCGGACTGATTCGGTTGGGTGAAGGCCGGGCGATAGATATTATTACCAATATCGGCCTCGAACTCGCCTAATTGAAACAGTCTGTTGAAGAAGTGGTCCAACCATCCGGCGGCACGATGACAATGGGACAACTTCCCCTCACCGCACGGGCCAAGAAAACACTCGAAGTTTCCGGACAGGAAGCACGGGCGCTCAAGTCCAAAGATATCGACACAGAGCATATCCTCCTGGCCCTGCTGAAGGACGAAGAGGGGGTGGCGGCGCAGGTCCTGTCCATGTATGATATCGATTACAAAGAGGCCTACGAAGAATTAAAAAACATCAACAGCGGCAAACCGTCGTCCTACGGCAAGAAGCGCAAGAAATCCAAGACACCGGCGTTGGACCATTTTGGCCGCGACCTGACCGAAATGGCCCGTCGGAGTGCGCTCGATCCGATTATTGGCCGCGACCACGAAATCGAACGGGTCAGCCAGATCCTCTCACGCCGGAAGAAAAACAACCCGGTATTGATCGGCGAACCTGGCGTGGGCAAGACCGCGATTGCCGAGGGACTGGCCCAGCGAATCGTTGCCGGCCAGGTGCCGCAGACACTGGAAAATCGGCGACTGGTTACGCTGGATATGGCCTCGCTGGTCGCCGGCACCAAGTATCGCGGGCAGTTCGAAGAACGGCTCAAAGCGGTATTAAATGAGATTGTCAACTCCAAAGACGTGATCATCTTTATCGATGAGTTGCACACTATCGTCGGCGCCGGGGGCGCCGAGGGATCGCTCGACGCGTCGAATATTTTTAAACCGTCCCTGGCCCGTGGCGAATTACAGTGCATCGGCGCGACGACGTTCAATGAATATCGCAAGTATATCGAAAAAGACGGCGCACTCGACCGCCGGTTCCAGACGGTGATGGTCGAGCCGCCGTCGAAAAAAGATACCGTTGAGATCCTTCGCGGTTTGCGCTCGCGCTATGAAGAACACCATAAAATTCTAATCTCCGACGAGGCAATCGACGAGGCGGTCAAACTCTCCGACCGGTATATTACCGGGAAATATCAACCGGACAAAGCAATCGACATAATCGATGAAGCCGGCTCGCGCGCACATTTGAATTCGTATACCCGACCCGAATCGTTTTCCGACCTGGAAGCAGAGATCGAACGCACCGCTACCGAGAAGGAACAGGCGGTCAAGAACCAGGAATTTGAAAAAGCGGCGCAGTTGCGCGACAAGCTCAAATTTCTCCGCGACGATCTTGAGGAACAGAAACGCAAGTGGGAGGAAGACCGCGAGAAGAAGACCTATACATTGACCGGCGAAGATGTCGCGGAGGTCGTTTCGGTGATTACCGGGATCCCGTTGTTCCGCCTGGAAGAGAAAGAATCTCGCCGGTTGATCCGGATGGAGGAGGAACTCAACCGAAAAATCGTCGGACAGAAAGAGGCGATCAAGGCCCTCACCCGCGCAATCCGTCGTTCACGAGCCGGACTCGGCGATCCGCGTCGGCCGATCGGCTCGTTTGTTTTCCTCGGCCCGACCGGCGTCGGTAAGACTGAACTGGCCCGGGTATTGGCGGAATTTTTATTCGAGGATACCGATGCGCTGGTGCGGATCGATATGTCCGAACACCTCGAAAAGTTCGCCGTCTCGCGGTTGATCGGGGCGCCTCCGGGGTACGTCGGTTATGAAGAAGGCGGACAACTGACCGAGAAAGTGCGGCGCAAACCGTATTCGGTGGTTCTGCTTGATGAAATTGAAAAAGCGCATCCGGAGGTGTATAACATCCTGTTGCAGCTGCTCGACGACGGCACTCTGACCGACAGCTTCGGCCGCAAAGTCGATTTTAAGAATACCGTCGTGATCATGACTTCGAATATCGGCACACGGGAAATTCACGACGGAAAGACGGTCGGGTTTGCCCAGGAACAAGTTGAGGGCGACCACGAGAATATGAAAAAGAAAGTCGTCGGCGAGATGAAAAAACTCTTCAACCCGGAACTGCTGAACCGGATAGACGAGACAATCATCTTCCGTGCACTGGGCATGTCGGAAATCATCAAGATTGTCGAACTGTTGTTGGGCGACGTTGCCAAGCGGCTGGCCGAACGCGGTATTTCGTTTACGCTGACCGACGACGCGCGACAGTTTTTGGCCGACAAGGGTTATGAACCGACGCTCGGCGCTCGGCCGCTGCGCCGGGCAATCCAGAAATATCTGGAAGACCCGTTGGCCGAGGAAATTTTGCGCGGTCAGTTTGCCGGTGACTGTCAGGTACGAATCGACCTGAAAGAAGGCGGTGAGGAATTGGGCTTTGATATCTCGGCTCGTCAGGACACCAATGGTTCGGAAGAAAAGATACCGACCCCGACACCGACAGAGAATTGATTCGACTTACATCGCAATTTGCAGCCCGCCTCGCAAGAGGCGGGTTTTTTTATGCGGTCGCAGACAGAGCACACGGCTTTAGCCGTGGATGAATGAGCAATCCTCGTCTCTGTGTTAGCAGAGGTGAGGTCGGTTCAAGATGAACCGTAACAGTAAGAACCCCGGCTTTAGCCGGGGGAATCTATTGATTTATTTGAAATAGATTCCCATCTGCGCCCTTGACGGGGAGTGCCGCGATGCAATATTCTGTCATCGTCCTGATTTTGTCCTCTGGGCAAGACTCGCTTTTTTTTATAAATTCCCTGCCAGATGACCGCCCCGACCCAACAGACCCCTGCCGATGAGCAAACCAAACGCTCGGCATTGATTGTCGCCACGATCAGTTCGTTCGTGACCCCGTTTATGGGTTCATCGATTAATATCGCCCTGCCCGCCATCCAGCAGGATTTGCAGATCGACGCGGTGTTACTCAGTTGGCTGGCGACCGCCTATCTGCTTACCGCCGCAGTCTGTCTTGTGCCGTTCGGACGGCTGGCCGATATCCATGGTCGCAAGAAGATGTATATGGCGGGTATCTCGATTTTCACCTTGGGTTCCCTGCTTTCCGGCCTTTCGGTCAACAGCACGATGTTACTCTTGACCCGTATCTTCTCCGGCGTCGGCAGCGCAATGATTTTCGGCACCGGGATCGCTATCCTCTCATCAGTTTTCCCGCCCGACGAGCGGGGGAGAGTGTTCGGCATCACCGTGGCTGCGGTCTACGCCGGGCTGTCGCTTGGCCCCTTTGCCGGCGGGCTGCTCACTCAACATCTTGGTTGGCGTAGTATCTTTTTGGTCAACGTGCCGATTGGTTTTTCGGTCATCCCGTTGATCCTGCTCAAACTCAAAGGAGAATGGGCCGACGCGCGCGGTGAAAAATTCGACTTGGTCGGCTCACTGATCTATGGCCCCTCGGTGATCGGCATCGTCTACGGCATGACCATCATGCCCGAGGCCCTCGGTTTCTGGTTACTTGGTGCGGGACTGCTGGGGCTGACTGTTTTCGCCACCTGGGAAAGCCGTCAGGAACACCCGGTTTTTCAAACCCGGTTATTTTCTTCCAATCGAACGTTCGCGTTTTCAAACCTCGCGGCGTTAATTCACTATGCCTCGACTTTTGGCGTGACCTTCCTGCTGAGTCTCTATCTGCAATACCTCAAAGGTCTGACGCCCCAGGCGGCCGGGACCGTCCTGGTCGCCCAGCCGGTGATGATGGCGCTTTTCTCGCCGCTGGCCGGAAAACTTTCCGACCGGATCGAGCCGCGTATTGTCGCCTCACTCGGGATGGCGATTACCGCGCTCTCACTCGCCGCCCTGACCATCGTCGATGGTTCGACCGCGCTTTGGTATATTATCGCAGTCCTGTCGATTCTCGGCTTCGGTTACGCGTTGTTTTCCTCGCCTAATATGAACGCGATCATGGGTTCGGTCGAGCGGCGCTACTACGGTATTGCCTCGGGTTCGGTCGGCACGATGCGCCTCTTTGGCCAGATGATCAGCATGAGCATTACCACGCTGATCTTTACCCTGTTGATCGGCCGCGTCCAGATCACCCCGGAATATTATCCGGTCTTTCAGACCTGCGTTAAATCTGCTTTGACTACTTTTTCGATTCTCTGCGGAATCGGCGTGATCGCCTCGCTCGCTCGCGGACGAATCAGGAAATAATGCCCCCGGTTTTAATTTCGGGAATCAGACTTGTACATGAGAAAACATCGCGGGGCGGTGTTTTGGTGAGAGGCAATCAGGTGGCGGATGTGTGCTCTTTGCGCAGGATTGCGGCGATTTTCTTCAATAGCCAGTCGGGCGTCGAGGCCGAACCGGAAATGCCGACGACGTCGCTGTCGATCATCCATTGCGGCTCGATGTCTTCCGCGGTTTCGATCCAGTAGGAACGCGGGTTGACCGATTGGCAGACACCAAACATCACCCGGGTATTAGAGGAGTTTTTCCCGCCGACCATCAGGACCACGTCGCATTCGGCGGCGAATTTCCGCAGTTGATCTTCCCGGTTGGAGACAAACGCGCAGATCGTATTACGCTGTTCGACTGTTTTTACATGTTTTTTAATCGCGGCGAGCATTTTGAAAAAATAGGTCTCATTGATCGTTGTCTGGGCCAGCACAAATGTCGGCCGCTGGGGATCGAGTTGATCGATATCGTCAAGGTTGTGCACCACTTTCGCCTGGTTATCACAATGCCCTAAGATAGCGATGACTTCGGCATGTTTGGGCTTGCCGACTACCACGACCTGGTATCCCTGGTCGTGATATTTTTTGGCGGTTTTCTGCGACCGGGTAACCACGGGGCAGGTACCGTCGATCACCTCGACCCCGCTTTGGTTGGCCCGCTCGAAAACCTCCGGCCCGGCGCCGTGGGCGCGAATCAGGAGTTTTTGAGCGGTATTATCGGCCGAACCGGTGTACGTTTCCTTGTTGGTTTGCAGTCCCAGTTTTTCCAGCCGGGCGATTTCAACGTTGTTATGGATGATTTCTCCGCGCGAGGCGACGTTGTCTCCGGCGGCCAGACTCCGCTCGGCCAGTTTAATCACCCGCTTTACCCCGCCGCACGGTCCGGCTTTTTCATCGATGACGATCCGCATAAATTACCCCGCGCAATTATGGTTGCGTCTCAGGTCAATACGCAGATTGTCCGGGGAACTTTGGCAAGGATTACCGATGTTTGCGATTTGCCGTCGCGGCCAGCGGTTGAACACCGCCCCGACGAGCGGCAGCGGTCGATTGGCCGTCCAAAAACTCCCGCACGGCTTTCTCGATTCTCGGTGCGGAAAGCCCCATCCGGTCCAACAGGAGACCGCGCGGGCCGTGGGGGATAAAACCATCCTCAAAACCCAGCGAGCGCATTTGCAGCTGGTTATTACCATGTTCGCGCAGAGATTGCATTACCGCACTGCCGAAACCACCGGCCAGGCAACCCTCTTCAACTGTGATAATGCGGTCATGGTCGTCGGCCAGTTCGGTGAGCATCTCGGTATCCAAAGGTTTGATAAAACGAGCATTGATCAACTCGACGCTAATGTTGCTCTCGGCCAGCCGTTTGGCGGCTTCCTGCGCGACCGCAACCATCGACCCCACGGCGAGGATTGCCACATCATCACCGGACCGCAGACGTTCCCATTTACCGATCGGTAACGGATTATAACTTTCCCGTTCGGTCCATTTGAAACAGTCGCCCTTCGGGTATCGAATCGCAAACGGCTGCTTGTCCTGCGCCAGTGCGGTGAAGAGCAAATCGGCCAGTTCATCGCCGTCTTTGGGGGCGGCTACCACCATTCCCGGAATTACCGAAAGATACGCAATATCAAAACAGCCATGATGGGTCGGGCCGTCCTCCCCGGCAATCCCCGCCCGATCCATGCAGAAAACGACCGGCAGACGCTGCAATGCCACATCATGCACGATGTGGTCGAAGGCCCGTTGCAGGAATGTTGAATAGATTGCGCAGACCGGGCGCAGACCCTCGGCGGCCAGACCCCCGGCGAAAGTCACCCCATGACCCTCGGCAATGCCGACATCGTAAAACTGTTTGGGAAACTTTTTTCGGAAATCGGCCAGCCCGGTCCCTTCAGCCATCGCGGCGGTGATTGCGATTACCCGTCGGTCACGAGCCGCCAGCCGCTCCATTGTCCAGCCGAACGCCTGGGAGTAGGTCGGTTTTTTGGCGGGCGCGGGTTGGTGCGGGTTTACCGGTGTTTTAGGTGCACCTTTGATCCCATGATATTTTGTCGGGTTGGCCTCGGCTGCCTTGTGGCCGTGACCTTTCTGGGTCAGCACATGCAACAACACCGGTTCTTTGAGCTGGCGGGTCTTGCCCAAAATCTTTAGCACGTCTTCGAGGTTATGGCCGTCAATCGGCCCGACATATTTAAACCCGAGATCTTCAAAGAGCATCCCCGGCGTCAAAAAACTTTTCAAGGATTCGTCCATCCGTTTACCCAGCGCACGCAACGGTCCGGTGAGTGGCGGGATTTTGCCCAGCGAATTCCAGATGTCGGCCTTGATTCGGTTGTAAACCGGATCGGTGATCACCTCGGCCAGGTAACGCGACAGCGCTCCCACGTTCGGTGAGATCGACATCTTGTTGTCATTGAGAATAACCGTGATGTCGGTTCCCGAGGCACCGGCATTGTTCAGTCCCTCAAAGGCCAGCCCCCCGGTCATACTCCCGTCGCCGATGACCGCCACGACTTTCGAGTCCTCACCCCGATGATCGCGTGCGCAGGCCATCCCGAAAGCCGCCGAAATCGCCGTCGAGGCGTGCCCCGCACCAAAAGCGTCATACTCCGACTCGTTGCGCTTGCAGAATCCCGAGATACCCTCAAACCGCCGAATTGTTCTGAGTTGCTCGGCGCGGCCGGTGAGGATTTTATGCACGTAGGCCTGATGGCCGACATCCCAGATAATCTTGTCTTTCGGCGTGTCATACAAATAGTGTAACGCAACAGTCAATTCGACCGCCCCCAGGCTTGACGCAAAATGACCGCCGATATCGGTGACGACATCGATTAAGTAAGCGCGAATCTCTTTGCAGAGGTCGGACAGCTCGGCAGGCGAGAGCCGCTTGAGGTCCTGGGGGCTGTTGATTGCGGGCAGCAGTTTCATCGTGTAAACTGCGATGACGGGCCGATATTCAGCCCGCCTTCGACCGTTCCATTAATGGAGATGTCTCTTGTCTTTGTATACTACATAAATATTGTTTCGATCCCGGATTTTATAATCCCCGGTTATTGGTTATTGCCGGATACCGGTCAGCGGCATTTCCCCGGGGAGCCACTAACTGGTTAAGATTAGTCTGTTATGCTATTTGTCAAGCGGAATTGCCGATTCCCGCCGCCCGCAGATTCCGGGACATCCCTTCATGTTTAGCCCGGCGCAACGGGCTTTTTTGTGTCAGTCGGACAAAATTCTCCTGATCGATCCCCTGCCAGGTCGTCGCCTGTAATATCCCCTCACGGGGGTTAAATTCATCTGCGAAACCCGTTTCCCGGCCGAACCGGTTAAATGGACAGACATCCTGACAGATATCGCAGCCGAACACCCAGCCGTCGGTGCGGCCGGCTGTCTCCGGGGGCCAATCGCCGCGATGTTCGATTGTCAAATAAGAGATACAGCGGCCGGAATCGACAACATACGGTTCGACAATCGCCTCGGTCGGGCAGGCCTCGATACACTTGGTGCAGGTGCCGCAATGATCGGATGCCGGGCTATCGGGTTCCAATTCCAGCGTGGTAATGATCTCACCCAAAAACAGCCAACTGCCGAAATCGCGGCTGATCAACACATCGTTTTTGCCGATCCAGCCCAGCCCTGCTTCCTGCGCCCAGGCCTTTTCCAGCACCGGCCCGGTATCGACATACCAGAGATTTTTTGACTCCGGCAGGTCATTCTCGATCCGCCTGGTCAGGTCTTTACACATCCGACTTAGCAAGTGATGATAATCCAAGCCCCAGGCATACCGCGATATTTTTAATTCGTTGGGGGCTAATTCGTGTGGGGTGTAATAATTCACGGCCAGGCAGATCACCGACTTTGCACCCGGAAGTACCTCACGAACGTCGGTACGCCGGTCACGATTGCGGGCCATCCAGACCATTCCCGCCTGATATCCTCGATGCAGCCATTCGTCCAGTCGACCGCCGCCCGGCGCTGGACCGGCGGACGCAATGCCAACCTTGTCGAAACCGATTTCCCGCGCCTGGTCTTTTATTTGTGTCGTAGCGTTCATTACTGTCTTCGCCTCCGGGCAATAGGAAATATATGCATAGCGTTGTCTGCGTACAGGATTTGTTATATGGGGGACGGACACCCGTGCGTAGCCCACCAAAAGTGTAGTCCGTGAGCGGATGAACGGCGGGTGGGTTTGAGAGTCGAAGCGTTCCGCTTGGGTATTGCCTGAACTTATGTAAAAACAAACGGGATTCCCGCTCAAATGCGCCTTCGGTGCAAGGCGGGAATGACAAGCCGAGAGCCGGGTTTTCTTTAACTCGCAATAAGATGACCTGATGTTATTGAACCGGGCCTTAAAACCCGCCGCGGCGGGCCACGCCTGAGCTAACTAATTACCAGACTTAAACATGATTTAAATCAATGCTTTCCAATAAATGGTCGGAGGGCAGCGGGTTGCCGCATGACAATAATCGCGCCTCCGCTGGGGAACAAACCACCCCGTGATACGTATTTATTGGGAACCAAGACGGGCCTAAATGGTTGAAATACCTTGACAATAGGCCGGGGAAACGTATACTGGAGAATTTGCTGGGTAGAGAATTAAACCGGTAGTTGGAGCAGAACACGTGACAGACGCAATCATTGAAACCGGCGGCATGCAGTTCCCGGTTACCGAGGGTGAGACAGTCGATATCCCCAAACTCGACGGAGAAGTCGGCGACAAGGTGACTTTTGACAAAGTCCTCTTCGCCGCCAAAGGCGACGAACGATTGGTCGGCAAACCGACCCTGGCCGATGCCATCGTCAAAGGTGAAATTGTCTCCCATGGACGGACCGAGAAGATCTTGGTCTACAAGTTTAAGCGGCGGACGAAATATCGCCGGAAAAACGGTCACCGTCAGCAATTCACCACGGTGAAAATCACCGGGATGGCTTTGTAAGGAAGGCGCCGCGTGTCGCGGCGCCTCTTGGTGAGGGGGGAACTCACATTAAATATTTGCCTATCCCTCGGCTGGTAATTGCCTTGGTCGGCGTGGCGGTGTTGGTCATGGCCGGCAATGCGTTGGCCGACCCGATTATCCAATCAATTAAGATTGAGGGGAATGTCTCTACCGACGAGCGGCTGGTCCGCAGTGTCAGTGGGTTGCGCGCCGGTACGCGGTTGACGACGACGGCTATTGCCGATGCGGTCCGGCGGATTTATGGCTTGTCGCTTTTTGCCGATGTTGTCGTCATTGCCACCGACGATCCTGACAGCGCGGAGATTACGATTCGCCTCGACGAGTATCCCCGCCTGACCAAACTGGAGTTTGACGGGAACAAGAAAATCAAAGACGACAAACTGACCGAACTCTCCGGTTTGCGGATCGGTCAGGTCGTCAGCCCGTATCAAATATCCGAGGCGCGGCGCAAGATTATCTCTCATTACCATTCGGAGGGGTACTATTTGGCTCAGGTCGACCCCTCGACCACACCGGCCGATTCGGCGGGCTTTTTAGCGGCCAAATTCGAAATCAAGGAAAACAGCAAGGTTGCGGTTTCCGCAGTCTCTTTCGAGGGCAACACCGCATTCTCCGATGACCAATTACAGGGCAAGATGTCCAATAAACCCAAGTCATTTCTAAAATCGATATTCGGCGGCGGTAATTTCGACAAAGAAAAATATGCCGAGGACAAAGAGAAGCTGACCAAATTTTACCATAAAGAGGGCTACCTCGATTTTGTGATCCATTCCGACACAGTTATCGTGGCCGAAGACGGCAAGTCTGCGGTCATCAAGATGACTGTCGAGGAAGGGCCGCGCTATTATTTCGGCAAAACCACCTTTACGGGCAATGAGTTGTTTACCGACGAACAGTTATCCCGGGTACTGAAACACCATGAAGGGAAAGTGTTCAACCAGGAAAAATTTGAGGAATCGGTCAGCGAAGTCTATGGCGCCTACATGGAGCGAGGGTACCTCTATGCGCGCGTACAGGAGCACACCAAAACCGAAGATTCAGTCGTCACGATTGACCTGGAAATCTCTGAAGGTGTCCCGGCGCATGTGCGGCGGATCAACATCCTGGGAAACACCAAGACCAAGGAAAAAGTGATCCGCCGCGAATTAGCTATCCTACCCGGCCAGGTGCTGCGCCGGTCGGGATTGATTCGCTCGGTGCGCAACGCGATGTCGTTGAATTATTTCACTTCAGTGGAGCCCGATTATAAAATACTCGACAACGGCGACGTGGATTTAAATTTCACTGTTGATGAAAAGCCGACCAATCAGTTCCAGGTCGGAGGCGGGTATTCGGCGCGGGACAAACTTGTCGGCACAGTCTCACTGGGCTGGCCCAATTTCCGGGGAAATGGTCAAAGTCTGAATTTAGTGCTCGATTTTGGTTCGCGACGGCAGGCCTACCAACTTAGTTTTACCGAACCATGGTTTTTAGATACGCCGACCACGGTGGGATTTGATGTTTTCCGCACCAACCGTATCTGGGATGAAACGCTGATCAGCGGGTCGAATGATTATACCGAGGAATCGAGCGGGTTCGGATTGCAGTTTGGCCGTCGCCTGACCTGGCCCGATGACTATTTCCGGGTTTTCTGGAGTTATCGCCTGGAAAATGTTTCGTATACCGAATTTTCCGACACCTACGTCGAGTATTCAGAAATCGACCAGTATGCTCTGAACCATCTCTCCTGGCCGCAGGTAACCTCATCGACCTCCTTTTCCGTCCTGCGCGACTCACGGAACATCCCGGAGTTTGCCACCTCCGGCTCGCGGGCGGTCTACCGGGTCGAGTTCGGCGGCGGACTTCTCGGCGGCCAATGGAATTATGTCAAGAACACGTTTAACTACAACTATTACCATCCGATCTGGGGCAGTTTGGCTTTTGCGCCGAAATTCAAAATCGGAGTGATCGAGGGCACCGCCGACATCAACGGCCTGCCCCACTCCGAGCGATTTTATGCCGGCGGCGTACAATCCGACGGGATCATTCGCGGATATGACGACGCGTCGATCTATGCCACCGTGCCCAACGAACCGCGCGAGACCGGCCTGTTCGACTACACCACCGACGGTCCCGGTTATCTGCGCGTACGGGGACGTGCGCTGGCGACGATGAATCTTGAGATAACCGCGCCATTGGTTGCCCAGCAGATTTACACACTCGTGTTTTTTGATGCCGGAAATGTTTGGGCACGGGTAACGGACATGGCCCCGTTTTCCGATATGTACACTTCGGTCGGCTTCGGTCTGCGATTATCGGTCCCGGGGATGGGGATGATGGGTTTTGACTTCGGTTGGCCGTATCAAGGCAGTAATAAAGGTAAAATGAAACCACACTTCCAGTTTGGAAGTTCATTCTAACAAACCGAAAATACCGATTTTATTTCGGGAGGATCTGATGCAGGCAAATCGGGTTTGGCGCAGTTTACTGGTGGTCGCGTTCACCGTCGTTGCCCTGGTCACCCTGGCGGCCGCGGCGCATGCGGAGGGGAAAATCGGGTATATCGATTCGTTCCGTATCCGCAAAGAGTTCAAAGAATTTGCCGAGGCACAGGCGAATTTCGATAAAGAAATTGCCGTCTGGCAGGCCGGACTGGACTCGGTGCGGCAGGAACTTGAAGCGGCCGCTGCAGAATACCAGCGTCAACGGTTGATCCTCTCGGAGGACGCCCGTACCCGCAAGGAAGACGAATTGCGCACCGCCGAACAGAAATTCCAGGAACAGACCAACGCTCTTTTTGGACCTGACGGGCAGGCGGAACGCCGTAATGCGGAACTGGTAAAACCGATCCTGGAGAAGATTAACGCCGTGCTCGAAAAAGTGGCGATCGAGAATAATTATGATTACATTTTCGATACGGTCAACGGCAACATCGCGTATTCGCGAAAAGAGCTGGACCTGACCGATACGATCCTGGCTGAACTCAACAAATTGGATTAACCGGTGGCGCTGAGTGTCAAACAACTTGTCGATATTATCGGCGGTGTTGTTAAACATGGCGACACCGCTGTCGGCATTGAAGGGGTAGAGGCGATCGAGCGGGCTACCGCCGGGCAATTGGCGTTTGTCGCCAACCGCAAGTATGCCTCCTACCTGAAGACCACGGCGGCGTCGGCGGTGATCATTCCCGACGAGGAGGAATTTTATGCCGATGCATCTGCCTCGACCCCGGTATTGATCGCCCATCCACAACCGTATTTTGCTTTTATGCTCGCCCTGCGGCATTTCCATCCCGACGATCTCGGCATTACCCCGGGCGTCGACCCGACGGCGGCAGTCGGTGAGGAGGTAAAACTCGGCGACGACGTACACCTGGGGAAAAATGTCGTGGTTGAAGACGGCGCAACCATCGGCGCGGGAAGCAAAATCCTGGCCGGAAGCTATGTCGGACGCGCGGTGACGATTGGTGAGAAGAGCACGATCGGCCCCAACGTCACTGTGCTGACCCGGCGCACTCGGGGCAACCGGGTGCGTATCCATCCAGGGACGGTGATTGGCGCCGACGGCTTCGGTTATGCCGAACAACACGGCGTCCATCACAAGATTCCGCAAGTCGGCCGGGTAGTCATCGGGGATGATGTCGAGATCGGGGCCTGTGTTTGTATTGATCGCGCGACGATGGGTGAAACGCGGATCGGCAATGGGACGAAAATCGACAACCTGGTGCAGTTGGCGCACAATGTGGAAATCGGCGAACATTCGCTGGTCGTCTCCCAGGTCGGGGTCTCCGGCTCGACCAAAATTGGCCGGCATGTCATCCTGGCCGGACAGGCCGGCCTGATCGGCCACCTGAGAATCGGCGACAACGTGATTGTCGCCGCCCAGGCCGGGGTCGGTCATGATTTGCCTGAAGGGGCGCGGGTACTCGGTTCACCGGCCCGCGAAATCGGCTTGTCCAAACGCCTGCATGTCTACACCGGGCGACTGCCGGAGATGGCCAAAAAAATTAAAGAACTGGAAAAACGACTGAAGGTTTTGGAAAAAGGGAGATAGACGGTGGGCGATGCCCACCCTACGGTTTCTGGAAAAGAAAACCGATTAGGATATCTCGAAATATTTGCATAAAAACCCCCGAGGGTGACTAACTCCCCGGGGGTTATTGATTGCAATTTTGAAAAGAACTACTCGACGCAAACAGCAACCGGACGGCTGGAAGGAACTGGACCGGTGATTGGTCCTACGCGACTCCTCCCATTTTGGTTCTTCCTAAGAACTATTCGACGCATCCGGGCAATAGGGTACCGACACCTTTGTAGACAAAGTTGACCATGAAGACGACATCGACCGGGTTGACCGCGCAGTCGGTGTTGACATCCCCGGAATTGACAATGGCGGGCGGGTCGCCGCCCTTATAGACAAAATTGACCAGCAGCACAACATCCACCGGATTGACCGCGAGATCCGAGTTCACATCCCCGCAGACATACGTCGTACCGGTAATACTCAGCCAGTCGATGATCGGCCCGAAAATCTCGGCGCGGGTGGTATAACCCAGATCATCGGCCACACCCTCGAAACCCCACGGCAGGAAGACAAGGCGGTAGTCACCGTCTGTTACGCGCACCCCGGCGACGTCACTTGATCCATAGTAGGTATAGATTGTCGAGGCGTGAGTATCGACGGGGACGATAATATCCGGCGAGGACTGGTTTGCCGCCCCACCCGAGCCGCTGATCGCCACGAGATGACCATCGGTGATCGGGTCTCCCGCCACACCGTTGGTCATAATAAGCGGATCGCCGGCGGCAAAGCGGGCATGCAGGTAATTAACCAGGAATGTCGAATCGGCGTCATCAGATAAGTCGGCGGCAATATCCTGTCCGGTCAGGAACAACCGCCCGCCGCCGTCGAGGAAATCGGTTAATGCGGTCACGTCGGCCGAACTCAAAACATCGAGACGGTGATCGCCGGTAAACCAGATAGTGTACGGGTATGCCGCCATTGTATCGGCCGGCGGCGTACCGAGACTGTCCTTGCCCCAGACGACGAAAGGTATCCGATCGGCATACGGACCGGCGGTATAATATTGTTCGTAGTTACCGCTGTTGTCCTGGTCGTCATCGACGATGAAAAACTGTGGCTGGCCGACATTGACATCAAACGTCTCAACCTTGGTATAGTCGCCGCCATTAGCGCTGTAAGTCAGCTCGAACTGGACGATAGTCGGCGGAAATTCGCTGTCGACGGCGAAGGCAATCGGGTCGGCGGTGTTGTCGGTCTGTTCCCAGCGCAGGACATCGCCCAACGATGAGGTGGCGTTCGAGAAGACAATTTCCGGATCGGAAGCCGTGGCGGTGATCGTCAACCCCAGGGCATCCTGGCCGAAATTGGTCAGTGTAACCAGGATTTCGATTCCCGTTTCGCCGGGATCGGGACGACCATTGCCGTCGCCTGCTCCGTCATCCACAACCAAATCATCCTGCATGACCATCGGGCCGAGGGGACCGTAATCGATATAACAGGCCCCTTCCCCGATCCGCGAGCAGCCGTAGCCGATGCGCATATACCCGCCATCCTCACCCCAGCCGGCGCCCCAGGAGTTTCGCATAAACCAAACACCATTGGTTCCCTGGTTGTCGTCCCAGCCGACAAGTACGACTGCATGATTGGTCCCGGCCGATTCACAGCCGTTGAAAATGCCGCCGTTATAGGCCTGCATGGCGCTATTGGCGTAGACAGCGACCGACACCGGGCCATATTCCATGATCGCCTGCTTGATGGCGTCCACGCTGGGAACACTGTATGAGTTACCAATATACGCCCAGTTTTCGATTGTGTAGGGATGGGGATAAGGACAATTACAGGCGGCGTCGGTGGCGGTATAGGGGAAATCAGTTTCCAGGACAGCGCCGAAATCGTTGCAGGGATCGGTTTTCCATTCATGGTAATCGTGAGCAAAAAAGCCGCCGTTACAACCCCAGCCGTTGGTATTACAACTGACCAGCCACTGTTCGGAGAGGTTGACATCCACGCCGTCCTTGATCCGGATCGCGCATTCGAGAGCGCCGACTGTGGAAAAAGCCCAGCAACTGCCGCAACCGCCTTGGTTTCGCACCGGCGGGAGGCCGGTCAGGTCGCGCCAGTCGTAGGTGGAGGGTAGCTCTGCGGTGGTGGAAAATTTGGTGATCGGGGCCAGTTCCTGCCAGTTATCCGGCATCTTGAAACCACATAATTGGTCGAGAGAGTATTTGGTGGCGTCGTTTTCGCCGACCTCAAATGTCCAGCCCTCGGCGGCGGCTCTTTCCTGTAATGCAGTTATATCTTTCGGAGTCAATTCGGCTTGTGAATTGGTGGTTGAAACTGATACAAGAGCGATGATCATCAGACAGAAAAGCGCATTCTTTCCCCTGTGGCCCCAACCCAACATGTAACACCTCTTTCCACATATAGTTATGTTCTTTTGCGGCGATCCAACCACGCCGCGTTGCGGTATATTCGGCACTATATCACTCTTAAATATATAATAAACCCAATAAATACCAAGAGGTTTCATGGGGAATTTGGGAGATTCAGACAGGATATTATAAGAAAACCGGGGCACCCTTACGAATGCCCCGGACAAAATTTTGTCGACCGATCTTACTGTGCCATAATCAGTTAATCAATACATCCCGGCAACAGCGTTCCAATACTTTTGTAGACATAGTTGACCATGAAGACAACATCGACCGGGTTGGCGGCACAGTCGCCGTTGACATCGGCACTGTTCATGACCAGTGGTTCGGCGCCGCCTTTATAAACGAAGTTGACAATCAGCACCACATCGACCGGGTTGATTGACAGATCGGAATTAATGTCTCCCGGAACGTAATTGCCGCTCAACCACCCCAGCCACTGAAATACGCGTTCGAGGACTTCTTCGCGCGTCGTATACCCCAGGTCGTTGGCGATCGCTTCCATTCCCCACGGGAGAAACACGGCCTTGTAATTACCGTCGGCCACTCGAACACCGGCAGCATCCGAGGAGTTATAATAGGTGTAGCAGACCTCGGCGGCGCCGTCAACCGGTTCGATAATATCCGGGGAGTTCTGGTTTGACGCCCCGCCCGGTCCGCCCAGCGAGACAAACTGTCCATTCCCGATCGGATCACCGGGCACACCGTCGGCGGCGATGATCGGGTCGCCGGGGATATAGCGGACATGGAGATAATCGCGCAGGAATGTAGAGTCGGCGTCGTCAGCCAGATCCTGGGCGATATCCTGCCCGGTCAACAACAACCGCCCCCCGCCGTCGAGATACGATTTGAGATTGGCTACATCGGCCGCCGAGAGTACCTCGGAGCGAGCATCGCCGGTAAACCAGATCGTTACCGGGTATTCGGTCAGCGTATCAGCCGGCGGCGTCGAGAGCGTGTCTTTCCCCCAGATGATATGTGGCGCGCGCAGTGAATCAAGCAGATAGGTAAAATAATGCTCATACTCATTCTGGTTGCCCTGATCATCGTCGACAACGAGAAATTGCGGTGGGCCGATGTTGACCTTGAGCGTTTCCACCAGCGCATATTCGCCCGCGTTGGCTGACCAGGTCATTTCAAACTCGACAACCGTCGGCGGGAAGTCCGCATCGATCGAGAAAATGATTGGATCGGCGGAATTATCTCCCGGCTGTTTATTCAGCACATCGCCGTAACTGGACGTTGAACTCGAAAAAACCAGCTCCGGGTCGGTGCAGGTTACCCCAAGAGTCAGGCCGAGGGCATCAGCACCGAGGTTGGTAATCGAATAAATAAATTCAACGTCGGACTCACCGGGGTCGGCGCGTCCATTGTTGTCGCCGAGCGGATCGTTAAACGAAGACCCGTCCGCAAACAGCCAGGGACGGCCGTAGACGATTTCCAGATCGGCGGTCATCAAACTGTCCGAGTCGGAGATTTCGAGGACACCGACTTCGGTCAGGTCGCCGTTATAATTATGCGCATTCGGGGTCGAGAAATCGCTGAACTCCCGGTGGTCGGTATTCCCCGGCCAGGGGTCGCCGCCGTTACTCCCGGCGCCGGCCTCCAGTTGAAACAACCCGTCGGCTTGTTCGAGACCGACAAGTGGATGGGTTTCATCCGAGTTTCCACTGCGCGTTTCATCGATGTGCCAGATGAGCAACCCTTCGCCGGGCAGGGCGGCATCAAAAAGCGTCAACTGCCGATTTTCGACGAGGAAATATTGTGAGCCGCCCAGGCCCTGGGTCCAGAGACGGTAGGCCACCGGTTCAGATTCGGCCTGCGGGATCAGGCTGCCCGCCTCGTTGGCCGTGATGACGACCGGATTGGTAAAGCCCAGTTCTTTTTTACACCAAGCGTCGAAATGGGCCGGGGTATCACCACTACCATTCCAACTCCCGCCGGCCATCATCGACCAGCGCCCGATCCCGCTTGAGGAATAATCGGTGTCGTAGAGATCGGGCAACCCGAGGACATGGCCAAACTCATGGCAGAATACCCCGATGTCGGTGATATGACCGTCGGTACGCGCTTCCGGTTCGACCGAATAGTCAGAAACCTTGACGCCATTCAGAGTGATCGGATTGATACTAGAACGATGCGACCAGATATCGTTATCGTTACCGGTCTGTTCAGCGCCATAACCGGCAAACACTACAAAAATACCGTCGACCCAACCGTCATTGTTGCGGTCATAATCGGAATAATCGAGGTCGAACTCGGCGGCATACACCGCATCCTTGACCATCTCGCGCGCGCAATTGGGACAGGAGCCGAAGCCGTTTTGCGCATTGACGTAATAGGCATACGTATGAGGCATCCGGTACCAGCCGACCACGTCGCCATGCACAAAAAAAGTCTCATAAGAGTTTTCCCAATACCACTCGGACATGCTGCCGGTCGGCATTTCGCCCCAGGAAAACAAGGTGCTGTCGAAATCCGACGCCTCCGGAGCACCGCCGTAATTGGTGTACACGTGGTCGGAGAAGTCGACCAGGATTACCGGGACGCGGATGGTGTCGACATCGCCGGCGGACGGTTCATAAAGGGGTTTGGCGCTTGACGGCCGGGGAATGTGAAAATACCCCCGGTTGCGGGCATCTTCCAGGCGATTGACCACGGTGTCAAGTCGACCTTCCTGTTTGAGTTGGCCATATAATTCAGGGCTCATCGAGCTGGCGAGGGCAATAATTGGAATTAGGCAGAATAAAACTGTGAGGGCGGACAGTCTCAGTGGCCGACGCGACATCTATTTCCCCTTTCCGGTGCGATTCTCACTTTTTTCTTCGGCGGTCTCGACGCCAAGTCGAGGTAACTATCCAGACTGGTACGTGAAATATAACTATTTTTATCGGTTTGCTAAGCATTTTTTGCTCCTTTTTCGCGCTTAATATCGCAAAACGAGAAAAAATGACCAAATTTCCGATTGGTGTGTACCCTTACGCACCGACATATTCATGTTGGCCCACACGATCAAGGGTACAGGCGGAAATCCATTTTGGGCAAATCAACAAAAAATTAGGCCCCCGCCTGCGCGGGGGAGACGTTCCGTAATAACCGTGGAAATCGCTTAAGTCCAATAAGCCCCCGTCTGCGCGGGGGAGACGACACCAGATATTTGTTAGACAGAAAAACTCCCGCGCCGGGAGAGCGCGGGAGTTCATTGCGGGGCGGCCGGATGGCCATCTATCGTTAACCGCAACGGCAGGGGTAGTCGGCCCGCCGCCGGGGCTGTTTTCAACCGGGATTAACCATCGCCCTCCTCGGTGTCTTCGGGGCAATATGTACTCCACCTTCCGTGCAGGAAACCGCCCCGGCTGGCTTCTGGATTATGGAGATATTCTCCGCCCAGCGTACCGATCTTGATTTTATTGCGGGTTAGGATATCGCCGCGGAATGTGCCCTGACCCGGGACGGCCTCATCGGGTTGATATGTTCCTCTGATGAATCCTTTGAACACACCGGCGCGATTGATCCACTTGCCGAAAAATACCTGGTCGCCATTGCCCCGGATTCCCCAGTGACCGGAAATATGTCCAGCCAGAGTCCCGTCATTATTGACCCATTTGCCGAAGAACTTGCCGGTCCTGCCGGTGCGGTTGTCCGGACGCCAGACACCTTCCAGCAGACCCTCGTTGCAGGCAAATGGTCTGATCTGACGGGCACAAATCGCCACCTGGTTGCCCAGGTCGTCTACCGTGATAATCGTGTCCAGGTTCTCCAGCTCAGCCATGTTGAATGTGGCGGTATACGGCGCTGTCGCGAAAGTGAACGAGCTTTCGACCGTGAGGGCATCGTCGGGGTTTATCGGATCGGCAACGACGAAAATTATGCCATCGAAATGAACCGTGGTCAGTGATGCCCAGGATACCTGCAACTGTGAGACAAACGGCAACAGCGAATCGGTGTCGCGCTCGAAACGGATGACCCGTCCGGGCACGATTGCGCCACGGATAACTGAAGCCGTTCCCGCCCAGTCGGTGATCGCCGCCACAGTTGAATCACCCTCCAACTGCCCCCAACGAACGGCGACTAAGTACATGTTGTAGTCAGGATTATCCAGCAGGGAATCGACATCGAGGGTCCCGGTGGCCGCTAACGACGGCGCGGCATCCTCTCCCATGACACTGAGAATTTCCGGGTCATTAAAGCCCGGCGCTTCGTCAGTCGCTTTGTACCCGCCGAGATCATCCTCCAGATTGAGTTCAGTTGTCTCCCCGGAGACCACCGGTGTTGAGTCATTGCCGCAGCCAACAAGAAGCAATCCGGCAACAATTATCAGCACCGTGGCGGTTATTGAAAAACGGTACTTCATTTCTCTCCCCTTTCCCGTCTTGGTTGTGGCCGTCAGGCCGGTTTAGCAGTCTTGTTTTGCAAGATGTGTGCCATCCGGCCATGGCTTTTCCTAAGTCACTGCTATTGCATAAGTTAAAAATAACTGCTTCCTTCAGAGTGATAGCTGTATAAAAAATATCTATTTGTCGATTGTACCGATTGGTACAACTATGTTTCTTGTTGTCCAAAGGTTGTTCAATACCGGGGAGGATAGATAAACGGTGTCATCGCGTAAATGGTTGATCATTTTCGGAACGGTCGCGCTGGTAATTTTATTCGCGCTCAATTGGGGCTACCGGCAGGCGCTCGAATCGGTAACGGCCGAGATGGACCGGGGACTGAGCGATCGCCTGCTTGGCCTGGCTACCGATCTTGCCGGCCAGATCGACCCGGACATCGGTCTCGGATTATTATCGGTCGATGATTTTGTGGCCCATTACGAAAAAGTGCAGGCATTCCGCCGCACCCATGACCTCCCCGATGTCCGCCTGCTCGACACCAATTTTGTCGACCTGCTGACCGACGAACCCGATTCATTGGCTGTGGCAATCGTTTCGCGGCTGGACTACCCGACTTTCCTGGCGGCAATTTCGGGGATCGCCGGCGTTTCGGAAACCTACCAATGGGAGGACGGTTACTACAAATCGGCCTATGCCCCGGTGCTTACCGACGACGGCAAGGTCGCAGCGGTAGTGCGGCTCGAGGCCGACGCCGATTTTTTCTCCGTCATCGAGGTTTTCGAGCGCGGTCTCTGGCTCTCACATATTTTGAGTATTATTTTTGTCATCGCGGTCGGCGGTCTGTTTTTCTGGTTTTTCCGCCGACAGGCGGCGTGGGAACGGCAACTATTGCTCTCCGAAAAACTGCTCGCGATGGGTCGGATGGCCTCGGTAATCGCCCACGAAATCCGCAATCCCCTGGGGATCATCAAGGCCACCGCCCAACGGCTGGCCAAACTGGAACCGGAAAAACAAAAGCCGTTGCTGGATTTTATCCCCGAGGAAACCGACCGGCTCGACCGCATACTTACCGGTTATCTCCAGTTTGCCGATATCCGGGTCGATTCTCCGAAAGCTCAGCAATTGGGACCGATCGTCGATGCTGTTGTCGGACGCACCAGACATTATTGCCATGATCACGAAATTAATTTGATCGTTCCGGCAACCGATATTCTGGTCGTTGCCGATGGCGACTCGCTGGCCCGTGCCCTGGAAAACCTGGTGCGCAATGCTGTCGATGCCTCGGAAAAAGGGGCGACTGTCGAAGTCGGGATCGAACACACGCATGAGCAGGTGCACATTGCCGTTGCCGACCGGGGCAGTGGTGTTCCCCGCAAAGACCGCAAACGGATATTTGAACCATTTCATACGACGCGCGCACAGGGTTCCGGCCTGGGACTCTACGCCGCGAAAAACAGCATCGAAAAAATGGGCGGCAAATTGATCTATCAGCCGCGCAAGCAGGGTGGCAGCCGGTTTATCATCACCTTACCCGCCGCCGAACCGGGAGATTAATACCGATGGCCAGAATATTAATTATCGACGACGAACCCAAGCTTGGTATTCTCCTTGCCGGAACCCTCGAGGATGCCGGTTACACTGCCGAGGCCGAAACCGATCCGACGATCGCAATCGCCAAATTAAAAAAACAGGTGTATGACCTGGTGCTGACCGACCTGAAAATGGAACCGGTCGACGGGCTGGCTGTGCTGGAGGCCGCGGCCTTGTCTCATCCCGAAATGCCGGTGGTGATGATGACCGCGCATGGCTCGACAGCCACCGCAGTTGCGGCAATGAAAGCCGGCGCAGTTGACTACCTGACCAAACCGGTCGACTTGGATGAGGTTACCCTGTTGGTCAACCGTCTGCTCGAAAAAAAGCGCGTTTTGCAGCGAGTCGAACAGTTAGCCGAGGATTTTGATCGGCGGGTTTATGACGATTATGTCGGCGAGTCACCGACGGTCAGGCAACTGTTTACCTTTGTCTCCAAAGTCGCCAAGACCGATACCACAGTACTCCTGCTCGGCGAATCGGGCACCGGCAAGGAAATCCTCGCGCGGGCGATCCATCAGCAGAGCAAACGCGCCCAGATGCCGTTTATCGCCACCAATTGTGCCTCGCTCTCCGAAACGCTGCTCGAATCGGAATTATTTGGGCACGAAAAAGGCGCATTCACCGGTGCGGTGCGGCAGAAAGCCGGGCGGTTCGAGGTTGCCGAGGGGGGGACGCTGTTCCTCGATGAAATCGGCGAAATCTCGCCGGGCTTCCAGGCGCAACTTCTCCGCGCGCTGGAAGAAAAAGAAATCACCCGCGTCGGCTCGACCGACACGATCAAAACCAATGTCCGCATCATCGCCGCAACAAATCGCGATCTGCAAAAAATAGTCGCCGAAGGAACATTCCGCGAAGATCTCTTTTTCCGGTTGAGTGTCTTCCCGATCAAAGTCCCGCCGTTGCGCGACCGGCGGGATGATATTCCAATCTTGACTGCACACTTCCTGAAAAAACTCAATTACACGCACGGCAAACTCGGCAAGACACTTCTCAACCGTTTGACCGCTTATCACTGGCCGGGGAATGTCCGCGAATTGCGCAATGTGCTCGAGCGGGCGGTGATCTTAGCCGATGGGGGGCCGATCCGCGAGGAGATGCTCGGTTTTCTTGCGCCGACTTCAACACCCAAACCGACCGCCCCCGACTTGTCGGGCGGACTGGAACAAACCGAAAAACAACTGATCGAAGATGCTCTCAGTCGGGCCGGCGGCAATAAATCCAAAGCGGCGGACATCCTCAAAATCACCCGCCGGGTGCTGTATACCAAGTTGAAAAAATACGGACTGAAATAAATCGGTGGGCGGTGCCCACCCTACCGTTCTTTTTTCAGCAGAAAACAATAATCTCGGATGGCCCGGAGCTTTGCTCCGGGTTTCAAGGCGCATTTCAATAATCGGGAACGATCCCACAGCCCGCCGCGGCGGATGGGCCACCCAGGCGACCACCCAGCATCAGCCTTCAAATCTCTTTGCCTTACCAAGCATCACACTAGTATATGCCGCTATGACAGAGATGGCCTTGGCCTTATCAGTTAATAAAATAATAAAAAGTACTTTAGAAGCTTCAAGTGGGAATACAACGTGTAAGCGATCAATAAATTCACGCTTCTCCTTGTCGCGGTGGTATTCGTATGAGTTTAACCAATCGGATAAGACCTTAGAAGTGGTCCCGGTTTGTTGGACAGTTTGGCGGCTGTATTAAGGTGGATTCGATTTGATTGATTATGCCGCCTTGGTCTCAATATAGGCCTCCATCGGTGTTTTGTCACCAAGAGATGAATGTGGTCGATCCGTGTTG
>JAJRUJ010000077.1 GCA_024277855.1 Candidatus Zixiibacteriota bacterium | reverse complement strand
CCCGGGGATCGATCCCGTTGCCGAGTGACTTGGACATCCGAATACCGTTGCTGTCACGGACGGTACCGTGAATATAGACGTCGGAAAACGGGATCTCACCGATAAACTCACAACCGGCCATTACCATCCGCGCAACCCAGAGATAGATAATCTCCGAGGCGGTAAATAACGCCGCGGTCGGATAGAATGCCTTTAGTTCGGGTGTCTTCTCCGGCCACCCAAATGTCGAGAACGGCCAAAGCCAGGAGGAAAACCAGGTATCGAGGACATCAGAGTCCTGGACAAAATCACCATTCTCCGGCGGTGTTGCCGAAACGATCACTTCGCCGGTTTTCCGGTTGGTGTATACCGGGATGCGATGGCCCCACCAGAGCTGCCGCGAGATGCACCAGTCACGGATATTCTCCATCCAGTGCAGGTAGACTTTGCTCCAGTGTTCCGGATGGAAACGGATGCGTCCCGATTTGACCGCCTCAATCGCCGGTATCGCCAACTCTTTCATCTTGACGAACCACTGCTCGGAAAGTAACGGCTCAATAACCGTATTACAACGGTAACAGCGACCGGCCGCCAGCCGATATGGCTCAATTTTCTCCAGCAAACCGGCCTTTTCCAGATCGGCCACGATCTTTTTACGTGCCTCGTACCGGTCAAGGCCTTTGTATTTGCCCCCGTTCTCATTGATCGTCGCATCGGGGGACATGATGTTAATCTCTTCGAGCTTATGTTTCCGGCCGAGCAGGTAATCGTTGGGATCATGCGCCGGCGTAACTTTAAGCACGCCTGTCCCGAATTCGGGATCGATATACGGATCGGAGATAACCGGTATTTTGCGGTCCATCAGCGGCAGGATGGCCGTCTTGCCGACAAACGACTTGTAGCGTTTGTCTTTTGGTGAAACCGCAATCGCCGTATCGCCGAGCATTGTCTCCGGACGGGTAGTGGCAACGGTGAGAGAGCCGCCTGCCTCCAGCGGGTATTTAATGTACCACAGCGAACTGTCTTCTTCCTTGCGTTCGAGTTCATCATCAGACAGCGTCGTATTGCAGCGTGGACACCAGTTGACAATATACATCCCCCGGTAAATCAGGCCTTTCCGGTACAGGCGGGTAAAAACCTCCATTACTGCGCGCACGAGTTTCTCATCCAGGGTAAACCGGGTGCGCGACCAGTCGCAGGAGCAACCCATCTCCTTCAATTGATCGAGGATTTCCCCGCCGTGTTTTTCTTTCCACTCCCAGACCCGTTCGACAAATTTTTCCCGGCCGATATCCCGCCGGTCTTTGCCCTCGATTTTCAACTGCTTTTCGACAACGACCTGCGTGGCAATCCCCGCATGATCGGTACCGGGCAGCCATTCCGTTTCGTAACCGGCCATGCGCTTTTGCCGGATAATAATATCCTGCATCGTGTTATTCAGCGCGTGGCCCAGGTGCAGAATATTCGTCACGTTCGGCGGCGGAATAACGATACTGTACTTTGGTTTGTCCGAATCAGGATCACCACGGAAATACCCTCTCTCTTCCCAGAGAGGATTCCAGCGTTTTTCCGCCGCATGCGGATCGAAGTTTTTCGGTAGATCTATCTTCCCCATTGGTGCGCTCCTTAAACAGCCAAGCACGATGTATATGATTACGCGCGCCCTCTGTCAAGTGACTGCTTTAATCGGAAATATTAACCACAGAGCGGTTGTTCATCCTCAAAATAGTAATGATACTTCTATCGGATGACTTCAGCAATCATTGACTCTGTCATAGCCGGGGCTTACCCGCAACACATTATTACACATGACGTTATTGAATTTTGTCGGGCAAAATTTGGAAACCGGATAAAAGCGTCATTCACCGGCTGTCTTGTTCATGCCGGGCATCTTTGACAAAATCTTCAAGTCCACGGACAATCCCCTTCGCAATCTGTTTCTGGAATTTCTCCCGCTTGAGCAGGTCTTCCTGTTCGGGGACCATCATGAACGCACATTCCACGAGAACCGACGGGTACTGCGTGGGTCGGAGGACGGCTAAATTGGCCTGGTACAAACCAAAATCAGACAGTTTGGTGGCGTCGACCAGACGCGGCTGCACCGACCGCGCCAATCTCTGGCTGTGGGGATGGTAATAGTAGCTGCTGGTGCCATTGTTGAAAAATGGATTGATCCCGTCCGGCAGCGCATTGTTGTGTATGGAGACGAAGATGTCGGCGTCGGCCGCTCGGGCGATCGCCGGGCGATCATAGAGATCGACCTGAACGTCCGCCGTGCGGGTCATCACCACCCGTGCACCCCTGGACTCCAGGCGTTTTTGCAACTGGAGTGCGATGGCAAGGTTCGCGTTTTTTTCCATCAATCCAGTCGGACCAACCGCCCCTCGATCGAGCGAGTGTCCGGGATCTACACATATCGTCAAACCACGTAGTCCCCGGCGCAGGTCCGGAGGTTTGCGGATTGAAAAACTCATCCCGCTTTTGTCATAAGTAACCTCATAACCCCAAATCGGCCCACGGGTGAGATGGACCCGTAATTGATAGACCCCCGGTTCGTCCTGGTTCCAATCGATCCTCTCGATAAGATCGTCGGCTGGATCGTACCGCACCCAATCGGTGTTGGTCGTCGCCCCAAAGACCGTCAAAACCAGCATCCGATCCTCTGGATACTCCGTGACTTTGTAAGGCAGAGGCGTCTGCAGATCGAGCCGAATGTCGGTCCATGTGTCCGAGGCCGTTGTGCGGATATATGAAATCAAACCACGAGGAATCGGGGTGCCTGCCGGTAAGCTTAGTGTCTTGCGTGTCTCCACCCAGCCGGTGTAACCATCGGCAAGTCTTAAGCTCGTCCAGCCGCCACTCTCGCCGGTGGCAACGGCCCGGATACCCGCGGGCTGGAAAGTGGTCAGGTAGCCCAATCCCGGGCCGAAACGCAATATCTGGATACTATCGGTCAGTTCAACAACTTGTGGCACACCACCCTGGCGAAAGGATAGATATCTGCCCGATTCTGCATGGACACAATCGGTATATCCGCAAAATGTCCCTGCCGAGTCGGCGGTAAAAAGTGAGTCAAACACCGTCGTGTCACGAGAAAGACAGAAAAGAACCCTCGCCGAATCCAGATTAATCCCCAAAGGAACCTGCCAGACCCCGGTGTAGATCCCCGGTGGCTGAAATACAGCCCCACCGGTCTGATCAAAGACATACCCGCCGGAGGACAGACGAATCTCCCCCTGCCGTTCGGCCATCGGGAATGTTCCCTCAATACCTTCGATTTGAAAATGTCCCACACAATCCGGGGTCCCCTGAAAACCAACTTCCAGGTATTCCCCGGGCGGTAACGAGAGATGATTTGACGGTTTCAGCGTGCTCTGGAGAATGACAAGATTCGTGTCACGGAGAAAATGTCCCGGCTGTCCGACGACTATCGCACGATCCAATGACGCCGACTGTTCTCCGTCGACAACTTCCAGATGGAAAACAAACTCGCCGGTATCCAGCGGAAGATACGCCAGGAACCCGCCGGTTTGATAAACAGGTACCTCGGTGCCGTTGATCGTAAGTTTTGCGCCGGGCATTGTCGCCCCAAAAATAAATGTCGAATCAAGCGCCGGGATTTGCTGTCCCTCCTCCGGATAGACAACGCTGATCCCCAACGGGACATCGGCGAGCGGAGCATGGGCGGCAGAGGTAATCCACAACGACGCGAAAACCATTACCACTATCCAGCCAACGGTCAGCTTACCGGTTTTTGCTCCTTGCTGCATCATATACTCTAAGTCGAACTATTGACTAAAATGTTTACTCCTCGACCCTGGTGACACCGCTGCCCGGACCTTTGGGAAGTACAATCGTGCCATCACGATGAACCAGACCATGATAGGGGTCATCAGCCAACAACAGATGGCTGTCGAGGTCGAGAAAATCGAACATGCCGGCGATATGTGCCGCGGCGGTGGTGGTAACGGCACATTCGAGCATACAACCCAGCATAATCTTAAGACCCAGTGCCCGAGCCACCGCTACCATCTCCAATGCCGGCCCCAATCCGCCACATTTCATTATCTTTACATTTATGCCGTCGACCAGATCGGCATAAGCAAAAACGTCGACGGCGGTCCGGCAACCTTCATCAACAAATATCGGTAGCGGCGAAGCCGCCCGCAAGGCCCCCAGTCGATGGCGATGTTCGTAGGCAAGCGGTTGTTCGATAAGTTCCACCCCGGCATCATAGAGCCGTTCAATCTTGTTTTGCGCCTCATCGATGTCCCAGCCGCCATTTGCATCGACACGCAGCCGCGCACCGCTCTCCGCCGCAATTTGGAGAATCCGTTCGACATCACCGGGATAACCGGCCTTTATTTTGAACACTCGCGTCCCGGGGAATTTGGCCATCCTGGTCAGAGTGCCCTCAACGGTATCGATGCCAATCGAAATCGTCGATTCCATCCCGTCAGGATTCGGTAAGCCGAGAAATTGATACAAGGGCAGACCGGCCCGGCGAGCGGCCCGGTCATACAGGGCCACATCGACGGCTGCTTTTGCCGCCGGGTTATCCGGCAGGATCAATTTTGCCCGTTGGTGGAAACCGGCGAGGTCGTAGATCTCCTCCCCCACACAACGCAATAACTTCGGCATCGCAGCCAGCACCGTCCGGGTCGTTTCGTTACAGGTGGTCGATGGTGCGGCGGCGCCAAGTCCTTCATCCAACCGGACAATAATATTCGTTTTCTTGTCTGTCTTCGAATAAGAGATCGCAAAAGGATCGCTCAGATGGACTTCAAGCTCCTCATACCGCCGCTCGCTCATTGCCCCGTCTCCTCAGGTACCGCATGAATCGCGATGCCGCCATGTTTCAGCCACGCCTGAAAAAATGCGGACTTTTCATAAGTCACACAACCGGATTCCGCACTACGCCCGGCCGGATCGTTGACCAGGATATCTCCCTGAGCGGTACAACCGCGAGCGACCAAAAGATGACCCGTCGTTTTGGCAATCGGCGCTCCCGGAAGTTGCCCCTCGGCAAATCGCACCGACAGAATAACCGGGCGACCCTCATCGAGAATTGTGTACAATTCTTCCGAAGACGAATGTTTCTGAACCCACGCGCGCAGGCCAAATGACGACATCGTCGCGACGGTCAACGACCAGTTTCCATATAAACTGTGACGTGGATCATAAGACCGACGGGCAAAATCGTCCAACTCAACATCGACGCCGAAATATCGCAGGATCATCACCGCCGATGTGGGGCAACAACGCGAATCATCGTCGGCGGCCCCGCCGGCAAACTGCGACAGGAAAGGAACCGGCAGGTCGACCGGCCGCGGCGGCAGATAAATATCGACAACAACCGGCTCCCGCGTATTATACAGGGTCACCCCCAGGCGGCTGATGACGGTTTGCTCATCCCCGGATGCCATTTGTGACGACAGGGAAATCTCGCTGACCGGACCGGGCATTTCGAGCACATCCACATTGACCGGCGCGGGCAACGGCTTGCCGACGCAATGATTCCCCTCGAGACCCGACCAGTGAACCACCGTCGCCATCCCCCGATCACCCAGATCGGCTAAAAATTCCACCACACCATTATCCCCGATACGGCCGTTGGGCGATAGAATTACCCGGTCGAACGGCTGAGCTGTCCGCAAAAGTGGATACCGATGTTCGCGTCGGGTCGCGTTGACTCCGCCTTCGATAAATACCGTTGTCGGGAGGCCGGGCAAATCAGCCGTCGATTGGTCGGCCGGGATCGTCTTCATGCAACCAAAGTATCTAACCGGATTCCTCCGGACAATAAAAAACCGGTCCCGGCGATTGCCGGGACCGGTTCGGATAAAGATGAACTGCACGTTTAGAATTGAATCTTAAACGTGTAGTACTGCTTGTCGTCAAAGTAATCGGTCTTCGCCCAGGAATAGTCGACGATCATCCGGGTCTCGCCGAGGTTCAGCGCCAGGCCGAAACCAAGGGTAAGCCCTTCGATGTACTCATCCTGATCGGAGCTGGTGTACCCGCCGCGAATAAACAACGCATCGTTGTACCCGTACTCGGCGCCAAAACGCATTTCGTCGTTGTTGAAGTTGTTGCTTTGGTACGTCGAGTTCAGAACAACTGCGTTCCGGTTTTGATTCACCAGTTCATAGGCCATGCCAAACTGGACCGATGACGGCAACTCAAAAGACGCGGAAGTTGTCTTCACCGTCTTCAACGGCGAATTCGGGTCCGAGCCGGGGATTTGGACATTCTGGTCGAAGTCCGCGCCGTCGAAACGCATCTCCGGCCCCCAGTTCTTGATCACAGCGGCAAATTTCAGTCCGCGCCAGCCCGGATCATAGGTAAACCCGAAATCCAACGCTAAACCTGTGGCCGATTCCCGCAAAATACTCTCATTGATGTAAAGAGTACTTACGCCGAAGGCAACTCGGTCGGTTAACCGACGTGAATAGGTGAGGCCCAATACCGAGAAGGTTGGCGCAAAGAATTCGCCCGTACCTTCCGGCATGTCTTCACTGGTGACTAAAATATCGTCCATCGTCAGCACTTTGGCCGAAATTCCCACCGTGCCGAAATCGCCGATACGGGTGGTCACGGCGGCGAAATTCACATTCATATCAGCAATATATGCCTGATAGGAGAATGTTGCCTCGGTACCTTCCGATTCCGCCACTCCCGCAGGATTCCAGAATATGGCTTCGGTGCCGGTCACACCAGCGATAGCCGAACCGCCCATCGCCACGCCACGGGAACCGACTGGGATGCGCAACTCCTGCGCTCCGGCGGTCCCGATACGACCTTCATTCCCGGCGAACGCGGACGTCGCTACAGCCAACACTACGACCGCGCAGCCAATAATACGCAACGTCTTCATATGTTTATCTCCCATTTGCGGTTCCCTTAGTACGTGTTAAGCTGCTCAACCTCGGTGAAGATCGCCATCTTGCCTACGTGTTCTTTGCCCTCAGGCGTCGTCACGCGGTAGATGTATACACCGGAAGCCAGCGGCAATCCGTGCTTGGTGTACATCCCTTGCCAGATCAACCATGATTGGTCGGAGGGTGGTTTCTCCAACGTCACAATATGATCACCGGCAAGGTTGAACACCTTGATCTCACATTCGTACGGCAAATTGGTGAACCGTACCTGACGGTCAAACTGATCGGACTCATACAACGACTGGTTGAAATATGGATTTGGCACGACTTTGATATCGGACATGCTGTATGCGGTGTCCGCGGCAAGATTTTCGGCGACCACCGCCGGTGCCGAGAACTCGAATACGTCGCTCGGCTTGTTGATCTTGTTCGTGACAAACCTGATAATCGTACCCTCTGCAGGTACACCAGCGTTGATTTGGATGCGTCCGATCAGGAAATCATCGTCCCAGACATACTCGGCAATATCAGGCATCGGCTCGGCATACGGTACTTCGACAACATAGATCCGGTCGCCCGGCGACCAGCCGCCTGAATCGTCGTCATCCAGGATTTCGCAATAAACCCGCACGTCAT
>JAJRUJ010000076.1 GCA_024277855.1 Candidatus Zixiibacteriota bacterium | reverse complement strand
TTTTCCCCGAACAATCCTCCAGTAGTTTCGGTACATGGGACACCTCCCGAAGTATGCCTCTGGCGCGATAGCGCCGTTAATTAGAGCGGTGTAGTATCAGACCAACGGGATGCGATACTCTGTAGTAATGTCAACTCAGGTGCGCAGTATCCGATCCAGTTATTGATCACCATCCCACGGGCCCGATCCTAGGTACAACTCTATATGGGCCGAAAACATTATTTTGTCAAGATATTTACATCATAAATAGTTGATAATTAATATGTTGACAAATATTATCCGGTTTTATTTGTCAAATTATTTTAGCCATTTTGGTCTATTATGGCACGCTCGTTGCTTCTTATTGTTGTTTTATATTGAATGACCGCATATTTTAGGCCTTCCCGGCAACAATTACCGTCAACCGGATGCATCCGGATTTACACCAATATGTTAGTAAAGAATATTGGTTTTCCACTATCCGGTCGCGCGCCTGCCATCCCGAATAAACTGACGAGGCGGTGGTTGTTTCACACGGCAGCAGGCATTCGGCCTGGCCAGACTCGACGCAATCACTGGTTGACCCAGATCTGCCGCTATATTCTGGTATCCAAGAACCTGGTCAGATCCCGCTGCTCGGTTCGCTGTGGTGGGCGTTACCATAAACACGCCTCATGAAGTGGGTTGGCGATAAGTGTGCCAAGAACCGCCGACAAATGGCCAGCCAATACCTCTTTCTTACCTATATCCCTCCCCACATAATTTTATGACACACTGACTTGCCCGTCCCGTAGGTATTACCAACATTTCACTTGCCGGAACCGCCGAAAAACGGTAAGCTATGAGCTTTCCGGCGGGGCGGAACCCCGGATGGATTAGAATGCTCTAACCGCAACAGGGAGTTCGTGATCGACAGTTACCTGCCCATAGTCGTCCTGGGAGGACTTGCACTGGTCACCGTGGTTTTCATGCTGGCGGGCAGTATCTTTCTCGGACCAAAACGCCGCACGGCAATCAAGCAGCAGCCGTTCGAGTGTGGCCGGACTCCGATTCAGTATCCCGGCGACCGCTTTGGGGTCAAGTTCTACCTGATCGCCATCCTCTTTATCATTTTCGATGTCGACTTAGCGTTCCTGTTCCCCTGGGCGGTGGTCTATAAAAGTCTCGGGATGTACGGTTTTCTGTCGATGCTGATTTTCCTGGGGTTTGTCGCCGTGGGATTGGCTGTTATCTGGAAGAAAGGCGTTTTCAAATGGCAGTAAATCAAGAGAGCGGCTTTCTGACCACGAAAGTTTCCGATTTCCTCGGCTGGTGCCGCAAATATTCATTGTTTCCGTATCCGTTTGTTACCGCCTGTTGCGGGATGGAGTATATGTCTGTCTCGTCGGCGCATTACGACCTCGACCGGTTCGGCGCGGCGTGGCCGCGTTTTTCGCCGAGGCAGGCCGATTTGCTGATGGTCGTCGGGACGATCAGCCACAAGATGGCCCCGGTTTTGCAGATGGTCTACGCCCAGATGTGTGAGCCGAAATGGGTGATGGCGTTCGGTGTCTGCACCTGCACCGGCGGGTTTTACAACAACTACGCGACGGTGCAGGGGATCGACACGATTGTCCCGGTCGATATTTATGTGCCCGGTTGTCCGCCCCGGCCGGAAGCGGTGATTGACGGTATCATCAAATTGCAGAAAAAAATCCAGGCCGACCACCATTCAATGTTTGGCCCGAAATCCGATGAGCGAAACTAAGAAAAACAACCCATCCCCGGTACTCGACCAGCTTATCGCCAGATTCGGCGAAGCGGTGCAAATTGCCGACGCGCCGCATGGCGATACGGTCATTGTCGAACCGACCAAAGCCGCCGAGATCATCGGCTGGCTGAAAAACGAGCCGGGGCTGGATTTTAATATGTTGATGGACCTCCACGGGGTCGATTACCTGCCGCGCGATCCGCGTTTTGAGGTTGTCTATCAACTCTACTCACTCAAGCATAATCGACGCATCTGGCTGCGGGTGCAATTGGGAGAATTAAATCCGGAAATCGAATCGGTGGTTTCACTCTACCTCGGCGCGAACTGGCTCGAACGCGAGGCGTGGGATATGTTCGGAATTGTTTTTTCCGGCCACCCCGACCTGCGGCGTATCCTGATGTATGAGGAATTTGAGGGTCATCCCCTCCGGCGGGACTACCCGTTCAATAAACGTCAGCCGATTTGTCCGCCGCTGACGAAACATTTGTAAATTGATGCCCTGATGAGTCTGACAGTCGAAAAAATCGAGCGTGACGGTATCCAGAGCCAGTCGTACCTGCTCAATATCGGTCCGTCTCATCCGGCGATGCATGGGGTAATCCGGTTTATCGCGCGGATGGATGGCGAGCGGGTCGAGAAGATTGAAGATACCGAGATCGGTTACCTCCATCGCGCTTTCGAAAAAGACTGCGAACAGGTTGGCTGGGGAATGGCCTTCCCCTACACCGACCGGCTCAATTATGTTTCGCCGTTGATCAACAACTGCGGGTATGCGATGGCGGTCGAGCGGCTGCTGGGGATCACCGTCCCCGAACGTTGCGAGTATATCCGGACGATTCTCTCGGAAATTTCGCGGATCACCGACCACCAGACCTGTATCGCCGCCTCGGCGATGGAACTTGGCGCGTTTACCCCGTTTATCTACCTGATGAAGGCCCGTGAATACCTGTACGAATTGGTCGAGGAGGTCACCGGGGCACGGCTGACCGTTTCCTACCTGCGGGTCGGCGGCGTGAAAGCCGACCTGCCCGACGGCTGGCTGGATAAACTTCCCGCCGTGCTGGACAAAGTCGACAAGGTCAATATTGAGGTCAACAAGTTGCTGGCCCGTAACCGGATTTTCATCGACCGGATGAAAGACGTCGGCAAGATCAGTAGAGAAAAGGCGATTGCGTATGGCTTTACCGGTCCGTTGTTGCGTTCGGCCGGGGTCGATTTCGATGTCCGCCGCGCAACCCCTTATCATGTTTACGACCGGCTCGATTTCGATATTCCGATCGGTGAGGTCGGCGACAACTACGACCGCTATTTGGTGCGAATGGAAGAAATGCGTCAGTCTGACCGGATCATCCGCCAGTGTCTTGGACAAATTCCCAACGGCTCGGTGACGGTGACACCCTAGGGCAAGCCGATGACCGGCGCGGAGATGGTCGATGCGGCCAAGATGGGTCTCACCTCCGATCTGCTGGTCAAGATGGCGCGGCCCGATCCCACGCTCGACGGCACCGAAAAAGCGCACCGGAAGGCAGTCAAGACCGATGACGTCGGTATCTCGCTGCCGTCCAAAGAGGACACGTACGGGAATATCGAAGGGCTGATGAACCATTTCATGCTGATCATGGAGAAAAACGGAATCAAACCCCCGAAGGGCGAGGCCTATGCCTCGGTCGAGGGCGGCAATGGCGAGTTGGGGTTCTATGTGGTCTCCGATGGTTCCGAGCGGCCGATGCGGGTGCGTTGCCGTCCCCCGTGTTTCGCCCTGATGTCCGGTGTTCACGAAATGCTCGAAGGCGGGATGATGGCCGATGTGATCGCTACGTTTGGTACGGTAAATATGATCGCTGGTGAGTTGGATCGATAAAACGATGAACAACGCGGAAACGACAACAAGCAAGCCGGAATTCTCGGCCGCCGCGCAAGAGGAATTGGAAACGATTTTCTCCCGCTATCCCGACCGACGATCGGCGATGTTGATGGTGTTGCACCTGGCGCAACGGGAGTTTGGCTATATCTCGCCCGGGGTCGAAGAACTGGTTGCCGAGGTCATGGAACGACCGGTGACTGAGATTCATGGTGTCGTTACGTTCTATACGATGTACAACACCAAACCGGTCGGGAAATATCATATCCAACTTTGTCGGAATATCTCCTGCTGGATCAAGAACGCCCCGGGACTATTGGAGTATCTCAAAAGCAGACTCGGAATCGATGTCGGGCAAACAACCTCCGACGGAAAATTCACGCTCAGCGAGGTCGAATGTCTCGCCCATTGCGAGAACGCCCCGACGATGCAGATAAACGACGATATCATTTGCGACCTGACCAAAGAGAAAATCGACCGTCTGATTGACGAGTTGAAATAATCAACCGATGAAACTGGTGTCTAAAAATTTCGACGTGCCGGATTCGCACAAGTTGGCAGTCTGCGAACAAAACGGCGGCTATACCCGGATCCGCAAGGCACTCGAGATGGAACCGCAGACGATTATCGACGAGGTGATCGCCGCCAATCTGCGCGGATTGGGCGGCGCCGGTTTCCCCGCTGGACGGAAATGGTCGTTTTTGCCCAAAGACAATCCCAAACCGCGCTATTTGGTGGTCAACGCCGATGAGGGCGAACCGGGCACCTGCAAAGACAAATATATTATGACAAACGATCCTCATCTGCTTTTGGAGGGGATCATGATCGCCTCATGGGCGATCAACTCGCATACCTGTTTTATCTACATTCGTGGCGAGTATGTCAAGCAGGCAAAGATCCTTGAAGCGGCGATTGCTGAAGCCAAAGCCGCCGGGTATCTCGGCGATAAGATGTTCGGCAAAGATTTCCCTCTGGAGGTTGTCGTGCATCGCGGCGCGGGGGCTTATATTTGCGGTGAGGAAACCTCGCTGCTCAATTCACTCGAGGGTAAACGCGGGTGGCCGCGACTGAAACCACCGTTTCCGGCGGTGGAGGGATACCTGGCCTGCCCGACAATCGTCAATAATGTCGAAACGATATCATACGTCCCCTGGGTGATTGAACTGGGCGGCGAGAAATTCGCCTCGCTCGGCTCGGAACGCAACGGCGGAATGCGGTTGTATTCGGTTTCCGGTTGTGTGAAAAAACCCGGTGTCTACGAACTGCCGTTGGGGACCAATCTCAAGGACATTATCTTCGAGCATGCCGGTGGTTTATTCGAAGGGCGGCGGTTGAAAGCGGTGATTCCCGGCGGGTCGTCGTCGCCGGTACTTACTCCCGATGAAATCGACTTGCCGATGGATTTCGATTCGCTGGCCGCCGCCGGCTCGATGCTCGGCTCAGCGGGAATTATTGTTCTCGATGACACGATCAACTTGGTCGAGGCGCTCGCGGTGCTGGCGCGGTTTTATGCGCATGAGTCCTGCGGGCAATGCACCCCTTGCCGGGAGGGGACCGGCTGGATGCGCAAAATCCTCGACCGGATTGTCGCTGAAGGCGGCCGTTCGGTCGATCCGGCAAACCTGGAACGGATCGCCAAAAATATTATCGGTAACTCGATCTGTCCGCTGGGCGAGGCGGCCTCACTGCCGGTGATCGGGTTTGCAGCCAAATTCCCTGAAGAGTTTGCCGAATATGTCGCGCGCGGCGAGACGGCAAAGCCGTCCACGACTGCGGTGGCGGCGGTTATTTGATAATAAAAAGTCAGACAGGAAAAGATCGGACGCGGTCAATGCCAACGCTGACCATTGACAATCAGGAAATCAAGGTCCCCGCGGGGACCCGGGTGATCGAGGCGGCGAAGCTGCTGGGGATCGAAATTCCCCACTACTGCTATCATCCCGCATTATCGATTGCCGGTTCCTGTCGGATGTGTCTGGTGGAGATCGAAAAATTCCCTAAACTGGCGATTGCCTGTCATACCGTCGCCACCGACGGGATGATTGTCCACACCAACAGCGACAAGGCCGAACATGCCCGTACTTCGATGCTGGAATTTTTACTGGCCAACCATCCGCTGGACTGCCCGGTCTGCGACCAGGCGGGCGAGTGTAAATTGCAGCAATATTACATGACTGTCGGCCGCCACAACTCGGCGTTGCTGGATAACAAGATCAAAAAAACCAAGGCCAGGGTGCTTGGGCCGCATGTGATCCTCGATTCCGAACGATGTATCCTCTGCTCGCGCTGTGTGCGGTTTACCGCGGAAATATCCAAATCACACGAGTTGGGTATTTTCAATCGCGGCGACCACTCCGAATTGCTCAATTATCCGGGCAAAGCGCTCGATAACCCCTATTCCGGTAACGTGGTCGATATTTGCCCGGTAGGCGCACTGACCGACCGCGATTTCAGATTCAAAGTCCGGGTCTGGTATCTCGATTCGAAACCGTCGATTTGCCACGGTTGTGCGCGCGGGTGCAATATTCGCGTCGATTACCTCCGGCGGCGGTTTCATCACAACGACGGGAAACGGATTGCCCGGTTCAAACCACGACACAATCCTGACGTCAACGGCCACTGGATTTGCGACGCCGGCCGCTATTCATACAAACAATTGGAAAATGAAGACCGTCTGCTGACCCCGCAAGTCGATGGTACTCCCGGTGGTTGGGATTCAGTACTCGCCGGGGCCGCCAAGGCCTTTGCCGGGCACGTGTCTGAATTCGGAGTCAACTCGATTGCCCTGATCACGTCGGCTTCGCTATCCAATGAAGAGATGTTTACCGCGCAGGAATTGTTTGGCAACGGTTTGAAAATGGAAAAAATCGCCTGGCGGATTCCGCCGGGACCGGAAAACAAAGACGACGACCTGTTGATCCGTGCGGATAAAAACGCCAACAGCTTTGCCGCCGAAAAGATTTTTACATCGACGAGCCGGGCAAAGGATGTCGAAGAAGTGCTGGCCAAGACCGAAGCGGGAAAAATCAAGGCCTGGATTGTCCTCGACGCCGATCTTGGTCCGGCATTCGGTGACGAGCGGATAGCCAAGGCGGCCGAGTCGTTGAGATTCTCGTGGTATCTCGGCAGTTATCGGAATGCGACCTCGCAGGCCTGCCGTTTTGTCCTGCCCTCGACAGTGTTCACCGAAAAAGAAGGAACTGTCACCAATTTTGCGGGCCGGGTGCAGCATTTCCCGGCGGTTGTTTCTCCGCTTGGCGGAGCATTGCCACTATTGGAGATTTTCGCCAAATTGGCTGGACGGCTGGAGTTGCCGACTGTGGAAACCAACCCGGCAAGGGTTTATCAATCGCTCGGGCAATCTTTCGAACATTTCGCCCAACCAATATACGCGGCACCGACTGCCAAAGCCGCCCCGACGAGTAAAGTATCATGAGCCCGGTAATGTACTGGACAACGACCGTCGCCAAGTCGGTCTATATTCTGGTCTTTCCGCTGACGCTGGCCTTCGTCCTGGCCTGGGCCGAACGGAAACAATCGGCGGTGATGCAGGACCGGATCGGCGCAAACCGGGCGTCGGTCTTCGGCCGGCCATGGCTCGGGTTTGTGCATATGGTCTGTGATGCGATGAAGATGTTCACCAAGGAAGATTTTGTGCCCGAGACTGAGCATCGGTTTTTGCATCATATTGCTCCTGGTATCGCAATGTTTTTTGCGTTGTTGGCTTTTGCCGTCATCCCGTTCGGCAACCAACTGACAATTGCCGGTGAGACAATTGGGCTGCAGGTTGCCGATTTGAATGTCGGCATCCTCTTTGTTTTCGCCCTGACCTCGCTGGGAGTTTACGGTCTGGTGCTCGGCGGATGGTCGTCAAATAACAACTATGCCTTGCTGGGCGCAATTCGGGCCTCGGCGCAGATGATCTCTTATGAAATCTGCATCGGGATAACGGTAATCGGCGCGATCATTGCTTTCGGCACTCTTTCGCTGCAGGAGATTGTGCTGGCCCAGGGTACGCATTTACTGGCCGGGTGGCTGCCCCGCTGGGGGATTTTGCTCCAGCCACTGGGATTTCTCTTGTTTTTTGTCGCCGGGATCGCCGAGACCAAACGGGTGCCGTTTGATATGCCCGAGGGTGAATCGGAGATCATCGGTTTTAATCTCGAATACTCCTCGATGAAGTTCGGCCTGTTTTTGTTTACTGATTTTGTCGAGACGGTGCTGATTGCCGCGGTAACGGTAACTTTCTTTTTCGGCGGGTGGCAGGTCCCGTGGCTTTACGAAACCGGTTTTGCTTTTCCCTGGGGTTCGACCTGGGCAATTCACCCGAATATTGCCGCCCTCCTGCAGATGGGCGCGTTTGTGGGCAAAGTGGTCTTTTTTTGCTGGCTGATGATGGCGATCCGTTGGACCCTGCCCCGGTTCCGGTATGACCAGGTGATGGATCTGGGCTGGAAATGGTTGTTGCCGCTGTCGCTGGCCAACGTGGTCGTGACGGCGTTGATCACGCTTTGGTAAACGGGATGGGCAGATAAATAACGATGGCGACGCAGAATACCATACGCGTTTCGGTCCGCCGCCGCGCGGCGACCCTCAGTTTTTGGGAACAGGTCTACTTGTTCGAGGTTATCCGTGGATTGTGGATTACCACACACCATTTTGTCCTCAACCTGTATTACCATATCCTGAAACTCTTCGGCATCCGTAAAACTCATCCGTTGACCCCGACAATCCAATACCCCGAAGAGTGCCGCCCCTTGGCCCTGCGCCTGCGGACCTTGCATCGGCTGGCCCGGCGGGATGACGGCAGGCCGCGCTGCGTGGCCTGCATGATGTGCGAGACAGTCTGTCCGGCATTGTGTATTCAAATCGTCGCCGCTGCGGTCGACGACCCGAACATCGAGAAACGGCCCAAAAGTTTTGACATCGATATCGGCAAGTGTGTGTTTTGCGGGTTTTGCGTTGAGGCCTGTCCGGAGGACGCTATCCGTATGGATACCGGCATCTTAGATATCGCCTCCTACTCACGCGGGGGGATGGTGTTGGATATCGACCGGCTATTGTCGCTCAATGCGGCCACCGAACGGACCGACAAAGAAGTTGACCAATTGCAGAAGTGGTTGTTACAATAGCGACTTGGACATTCTCCGGGACGGAAACAGGTTGTCTGTCACCGGACGATGCTGAAAGTTGAGGAACCCACCGTGGGAAAAACCAAAACTGAGAGACAAATCATCCAGCGCGCTGATCAGACCCTGCTCAAAGAAGGCAAATACGATTCGAATATCCTGATCACCTCGGTCGATAAAATGCTCGGCTGGGCGCGGGCGTCGTCGCTCTGGCCGATGACCTTCGGGCTGGCCTGTTGCGCGATCGAGATGATGGCTACCGCCGCCGGACGGTTCGATCTCGACCGGTTCGGCGCGGGCGTGATGCGTGCCTCACCCCGGCAAACCGATTTGATGATTGTCGCCGGCACCGTCTCGATGAAAATGGCGCTGCGGGTCAAACGGCTTTATGAACAGATGCCCGAGCCGAAATATGTGATCTCAATGGGTTCATGCGCCACTTGCGGCGGGCCGTACTGGCAGCATGGCTACCACGTGCTCAAGGGTGTTGACCAGGTGATCCCGGTCGATGTCTATGTGCCCGGATGCCCCCCTCGCCCGGAAGCCCTGCTCGAGGGTTTGATGATGTTGCAGGAAAAAGTCAAGCGCGAACCGTTTCTGGCCAAGAAACTTAAATCCGCCTGAGGGTATAACAGTAATCGGAGAATAAGATTATGACCGCAGCGGAGATTTACGAAAAACTCAAAGCAAAGTTTGGCGAGGCGATTTCCGCGTTGGACGCCGAAAGCCCCGATCCATTTATTGTGGTCACCAAGCCTGATCGTCTTGTCGAACTGGCCGAATTCTTACGCGATGACCCCGCGCTTGATTTCAAATCGCTGATGTGTTTGTCCGGGGTAGATGACGGCGAAAAACTCAGTGTTGTCTACAACCTGTGCTCAATCACCAAAAAACATCGGTTCACGATTAAAGTCGAGGGCCTCGACCGCGAAGATCCGCATTGTCCGACAATCGAAAAAGTCTGGCCGACCGGCAACTGGCACGAACGTGAGGCCTACGATATGTTCGGGATCTTCTTCGACGACCATTCCGATCTCCGGCGGATTCTCTGCCCGGATGACTGGGAGGGCTGGCCGTTGCGCAAGGACTACCAGGTGCAGGAATTCTGGCACGGCATTCGGGTGCCGTACCCAACCGGGGCAGACCCGGATCGCGGCCGCCATGCGTATCTGGATATCCCGGAGCGTCCATATCCGCCGGCGCAACAAGTCGACGATATCGACATGGAAACCAATTAGGGGGTGACGACCGATGAGTAGAGCGATCAAAGGCAGTTGGTCACTGGTTGTCGGCTTGTGGATGACTTTCCTTCGGCTGTTCGTACGGGCCAACACCGTGCAGTACCCCGATGAGATGTTGCATATTCCCACCGGCTCCAAAGGTCAGTTGTTTAATAATATCGACGATTGTATCGGCTGCGGATTGTGCTCACGCGCCTGCCCGGTCGACTGTATCGCGATCGAGGCGGTCAAGCGGGGCAAGGAGGAGGAAGTGCCCAAGGCCTCCAACGGGATGAAGTTGAATTTTCATATGCTTCGTTTCGATATCGACTTGGCCAAATGTTGCTATTGCGAGTTGTGTTGCGTCGCCTGCCCGACCGACTGCCTGCATATGACCCCGTCGTTTGAAAACTCAGCCTATTCGCGCAACGATTTGATCTATCATTTCCATAAGATGCGCGCCGAGGAAGTCGCGGCGATGAAAGCCGAAGCAAAAAAGGTCGTTAGCTACGGTATCCATGAGTAACCAGGACAAAAGTCGTCGTAGTGTCGAACCGGCACTCGGGAGTTGCGGCGAGAGGAGATATTCAAGATGAAGATCATGCGCGTGGTGATGCTGGCCCTGATCTTGGGCGCAACGGCGGTTGTCACCTCTTGTGGCAGCAATGAGGGTTCCGAGAGCTCCTATTCCAAGTCCTCCCTGAACAATGAATCCGAACTATTCGGCCGGCGTTATACTTTTCTCCTGCGCGGGGACGATGGTTTCCCGACACTGACCAACCGTTATCGGCTGAAAATCAAACCGCCGAATGACGGGATTTCCCGGATCGACGTGGTCGGCGACCCGGATTACCCGGTCAACGGCAAAGATTCCTGTAACACGATTAAACTGATTCTTGAAAAATCAGCGAAAGTAATGCTGGTGGTGGCCGACTCGGTCGGTGGCGGGATGGTTACATTCGAATTCGACACGTTGCAACCGGGCGAATACACTATCGGGACCGGCAAACACCCGGCGGAACTGGCGGCATGGATCAAAGACTGTAAACGGCTGGTGCTGTCTTTGGTGGTCGATGAAGCAATTCGCCATCGGGCGCGGTGGAGTGTCACGCCGAAAGGACGTTTGGTCCATCGGTTGGATTTCTAACGAAGATAAAGACCCGTACACGGGATTTCAGAGATGGAACGAGTGGCAGAAGAACAGAAAGGGCATCGTCCTGACGGCGATTAACTGGTGATCGATCTGGGGCCGGGCGGTCTCGAATTGCCGGACGGCGCGTACAATACTGAACGCTACACGATCAACATGGGACCGCAGCATCCCGCAACCCACGGCGTTTTGCGTCTGCGGGTGGAAATGGACGGTGAAACAGTTATCGGCATGGACCCGGTGATCGGCTACCTTCATCGGTGTTTTGAAAAACACGCCGAGTCGTTGTCTTTTGCCAAGGTGATTCCTTTCACCGACCGGCTCGACTACCTGGCGGCGATGAACCAGAACT